>NZ_JAQMSY010000013.1:0-13821 GCF_028329095.1 Microcystis sp. CS-574 | reverse complement strand
GTTTGATCCCCCCTGCCCCCCTTGATAAGGGGGGAATCTGATAATTTTTAACGACTACCTACTTAACTCTAGGAAATGACAGGTTTCAATCATTTAATTAAAAAGAATACACGGCAGTTTTGATATTTTGGTAGTTATCATCTAGATCTGATTCTAGGAGAATAATCGCAGTAATTCTTCTCGTCATCTCGCTTACTTCCTGCACTTCTGCGATAGTTAATCCCCGTCCTAATAATTTTTCCTCGCGATAACTTAGCCATTTTTTAATGACTTGATAACCCCCGATGGTATATTCCCAAACCCGGGCCGGTATATTTTGCCAATAGGCTCGATCATTGAGATAAATATCATAGGTGGTCGTTCCTAATAATTTTCGCATTTCTGGGCTAATTACGCTCATTTCTGCGGTTGTATATTGTCTGGCGATCGCTTTTCCTTTACCCGGCATTGTCACGCCATTTTTCCCCCCGTGTCCCCAACCGACGTTAATAATTAAATCCCCCTTATCTGGGTTTAAATTTCCCCCATCAGTGCAGGAAATCAAGGCGATTTTTTGCAGTGCAGGGGTCGGTTTTTTGGTGACTCCTATAACGGGGTTTTCTGTGTCTAAAAGAGAGGCGATCGCTTGTCCTAGTTGGGCAGATTTAATTAATAATTCTTGGCTATTGGGAAGGGGAATTCTTGGGAAGTCTTGACGAATACCGTCGGCATTTTCCCGAAGATACAAGGGAGAGTACCCAATCGCTAATGCGTGCAGCCAAATTAAGGAAGCATTCTCGATATTTTCATCAAGATTATTAATACCCATTTCATTTAAGTATTGACGAGATTTTTCTGAGAGATTGGCTTTTGTTTTAACAGTTGTATAACTTTCAACATTAAATAATTTATCTTGTTTTTTTGCTTCATGTTTCGCAGAAGGATAAATTAACATGGGAAATGCAACTGCATGACCTCTCATACAATCCCTAGCAAAAAGACTTTGAGTAAATAGAAATGGAATTCCTTCTGGTTGAGCAACTCCTTTAGAACGACTTAATAAAAATAAATTTTTATATGTGTATTGTACATATAAATCTGGCCTTACTCTTTTCCAAACATTAGGGGCTAAAGTAATATAACACCATCTTGTATCATAGGGACGGAAATTATATCTTTTCAGGTTATTTTCTTTAAACGAATCTAATTGATGTGCTTTTTTTCGTACAGTTTTAGCATCAAAAGACGCACTATCTCGACTTAACCCAGTTTTTAAAGTTAAAAATTCATCCCAGTCAGTTGTTTTATCAAAATACTTTTGCATTCTTAATGATAAAATATCTTGATCATAATCTATAAGTGCATTTGCACGATCTTCATCCATACCCTGTAATGGAATAATTAATGATGAATCTTGACAAGATAAATCTGTTAACTTTGGCCATGCTAAATAGTGAGAGGAAACATCGGAGGGACGGAAAGAATAACGATTAGATTGTTCTGGGTTAGAGACTTGATACAAAGCATCAAAATCTTGATTATTTAAACTATCTAATAACTGTTCTCGTTTAGCAACTCCCCAGAAATGGCGAAAATAGACATCAACATTTTTATTCCTTACTTCCTTTCTTACCATTAGTCCGATAGTTGTCCCGACTCGAATTCCTTCCTTATTGTATTGAGTAGAAAAAACACTAGGATCTGGATTACCTTCAGGGGTTAACTTTCCCGTTTCGCGACTATCCCCATTGAGACAATCAAACCAAAGACGATCAAATTCTTGTAAAAATCTTTGCCGCATCACCACAAAAGAAGGATCACCGAGATAGGAAAAATTAGAAATATAACAAACAACCCCTTTACCGGTATTTTCTGAAATACATCTTTCTGCTAAACGAAAAAAGCGCACATATAACTCATCCAAATTAAACTTTTTAATCCCCCAATCGGAGATTAAACCCTGTTTATACACTTCCACTAAACCTGCTTCTTCTGCGGGACTGGTTCCAGCAAAAGCATTGTAGGGAGGATTACCGAGAATAACTAAAATCGGTTTACCGCGCTTAACTTCATCGGCTGCTTCTCGTTCCTTATTTAACTCCGGAAAACTTAATTGTAGCTGTTGAATTTTCTGTTTACTTTCCTCATCGGGGGGTTGCCAACCGGTTAAAGCATTAGTCAGATAAATCCCGACTCGTTCACTATCTTCTATTAAAGGTACACCCAAACTTTGCAGGAATAAACCTAATTGTAGATGAGCGACGACAAAAGGAGCGGTTAAAATCTCGAAACCGAAAATTCTTTCTATGGCTGCCTTTTTCACCAAAGCCATCGCTAAAGCACCCGCCCCATTTTCCTGTAAAGTATCGGTAATATAGCGCAAAACCTCGACTAAATAAGCACCAGTTCCACAGCAAGGATCGAGAACATAAACATCGGGATTAGCTAAACCGTCCTCGATATTTAATTCTTCTCGTAAAACTCGATCGACTCGCGCTACCATATAGCGAACAATTTCCGGAGGAGTGTACCAAACTCCCAATTCTTTGCGTAAATCAGGATCAAAAGCTTGCAAAAATGGTTCATAGAAATACTGTACCGCTTGTCCCTCATCGAATTGACGAAAAAATTCCTCTCGTCGCACTCGATTTAAAGCTGCACCGGTCCAATTCAAAACTTCTACTAATCCCAAAGACTTTAACTTACTCGGTGCGGCGATCTGCTCGAATAGGATCGCTAACATGGGAACATGGAGATGGTGGGCCGCGGATTTCCAATCGAACTTATCCTCTTTATCCTCGCGATTGAGGTTTTGCTTGTGCCATAATACCCAAGCGGAGAATAAACCATAAAAGAGGGTTTGCACGAGGGTAGAACGAAAAAATTTATTCCCCTGTTCCCGTTCAAATTTGATACCGAGGGCATTTTCTAAAGCTTGACGAATATTGGCCAGAGCGGGAAGATCGGAATGATGTTCTAAGCGTGCTTTTGCGTCCCGCGCATAGGAAGCAAGAAACCAAGCAACATCGGCCGGTGAGGTGATAGGAGCCGCCTGTAAAAGCACTCTCTTTAGGTATTCTAAGAGGCTATCACCGTGTTCGGCGGCAAATTTGGATGGATTTGAGGTTTTTAGCCAAAACTCGGCTTCTGACGGGGCTAAACTATAGGCTTCTAATTCTACCGGTTGACCTTGGCTATTGCGACCGATGAGCAGAAAATCGCGATAATTGCTGACTAATACTTGACCGTATTTTTGCCAGTATTTTTGTACTTGCTCGCTGGCGGCGATTTTTTTGATATCTTCTTTGGTTCCCTTAATCTCGATCGCGCCTCTTTCGGGAAAAATCGCCGTAAAAGGTTCTAATTCTTGATTTTTGGGGAATTGATCGACGTTAAAAAGTCCCCCGTCCGGCAATCCCGCACCCTGATTTCTGAGGTTGATAATGCAGCGGACTCGCGGTTTTAGGGTTTTACCGATTTCGTTAAGGAGAGTTTCGAGAGTGCCGTAGTAGGAGGTTTCTTTTACCGCTGCTTGGGATGAGTGGATTTCGTGCAGGTTGCGAAAATAATTGACGAGGGGATTCATTAGGAGTGTTGTAAAAATCAAAAATTGTTGTTAGGGTTAGGAGTCAGGAGTCGGTCGTCAGGAGTCAGGAGAATTAAGAATGAATAATAATTAACTAAATAGTCTATTTACATATTTTATGCCATTTAATCCTTATTTTTGCCATTTTTGAACCCTCAAAAATTAATTATCGGTCGCAACTAGCTTCTGAAGCCTAATCCTGGTCAGGCGTTTGCTTACAGGCCCTCTCTACTCGCACTTAGAAATTAATTGAATGGAAAGAGCTTCTACAGTACAGTGAAAGTTAACGTTACTGTTGGAAAAAACCTAATCCCATGAATCGTCGTGAATTTGTTGCCCTCGTTGGTGTTGGCGGAGCCATGGCCTGCGCCCCAGAAATACTAGGGACGGCTACCGACCAAGAGATGACCCCGGCCCAAGCGGCGGATGGCTTTGTGAAAGTGACGGGCATTACCCTCAAAGAATTAGAAGCCAAAGGCAGTTTTCTGGATAAAAAATCCCCGGTCGGCTCCTTGCTCCTAATCTGGGAGAAAAAGGCGAAAAAGATCAGTGCAGTAAACCCGACTTGTACCCATGAAGGCTGTACGGTGAAATGGGATACTGGCGCACAGATTTTAGCTTGTCCCTGCCATACGGGAAAATTTACCGCCACTGGAGTCGTCACGAATAAACCCCCAAAAGGCAATCTAACCACCTATCAAGTCAAGGTCGAAAAAGACGTTATTTTCGTGAAAAAAGCTTAACGGGGTTGACGGAATACCATGCCTTTGGTGACACGGGTAGAATTAGTGACTCTCTACTCGCACTTAGAAATTAATTAAATGGAAAGCCTCCATAAGGGAGAGGGACAAGTAATTTAGCTTCACTCTCGCCTCTAAGAAGAAATTAAGCCGGGGATTTAGTCAATTTGGTCAAGAATAATCAGTTAGAGATGAGAAATCAGACCCCGAATTTCTTCCCTGCCTGAAATTTCTCAATTTCTCAGACTAAATTTTACTACCAAAATCAGGGTAAATAGCCCAAATATAAACTTAATAAAGTTTTAATAGACATTTAAGCCCTAATAGATTAATCTTGGTTTTTTTTAAGCCGATATGCTGCCTCGCTAATCCTTTTCAGACTTGAAAACTGGCTATTCTGTTAGGGGTTGGCCGTGAGAGAGGTCAATTTTCAAGGATAATTTGTAACAGAGTGTTGAAAATTCCTTTAATCTTAGTCATGAGCGATCGCCCACCAGAACTAACCCTAGCCGACCAGGCCCCTGCCAACCACGAATGTCGCTCCTGCGGCTACGTTTACGACCCCAGCAAGGGAGATAGTAAAACCAACACTCCCGCTGGAACCCCCTTCGAGGAATTGCCAGAAACGTGGCGCTGTCCCGTGTGTGGTGTGCGTCGTTCCCAATTTATCAACATCGGAGCTAAAGATGCTCCTTCGGGATTCCAAGAAAATCTTAGCTATGGTTTTGGAGTCAACCGTCTCACTCCCGCACAAAAAAATATTTTGATTTTCGGGGCTTTAGCGCTAGGATTTGTTTTCTTTATTAGTTTGTATGGTTTAAACTAACTCAAGCACTCATTATCTTTAAATCTAACGGCTCTTATGAGCCTGTAACTCATCGGGTACAAACCTTAATCCGTCCCGATTCCTTGACCAATACCTCTGAACCATTGATGAGAAAACTGAAACAATTCGTAATAGTTCTAGCTGTAGCCTTTTTCTGCTTTAGCTGTAGTAGTGTGCCATCCCTGAGCAATAGTCCTTGGCAAATCCTCACCCTCGACACTGACTCCACTTTTGCCGATATCGCCTTTACCGACGACCTGCAGCACGGTTGGTTAGTGGGAACCAAATCTACCCTCTTTGAAACCAGCGATGGGGGGAACAGTTGGCAGCAAAAAGTCCTCAACCTTGGCGACGAAAAAGTTAGCTTTAGCGCCGTCAGTTTCCACAACCAAGAGGGTTGGATTGTCGGTAAACCCTCAATTCTTCTCCATAGCGAAGACGGGGGCAGCAGCTGGTCCCGTATCTCCTTAAGTGAAAAATTACCCGGTTCTCCCTACGGAATTATCGCTCTGAACTACAAAACCGCCGAAATGGTCACGGATTTAGGCGCTATCTACCGCACCAAAGACGGAGGCAAAACTTGGCAAGCTTTAGTGGAAGGTGCTGTGGGTGTGGCCCGGACAATTGTTCGTTCCCATGATGGTAAATATGTGGCCGTTTCCGCACGCGGGAACTTTTATTCCACTTGGGAACCGGGGTCAACAGAATGGCAACCCCACAATCGTCTTTCTTCCCGCCGTTTACAAAAAGTCGGTTATGGTGAAAAAGGGGAATTGTGGGCCCTGGCCCGGGGTGGTCAACTACAATTTACTAGCCCCAATGATCTCGATACATGGGAAGATAAGGTATTCCCCGAGTTTTCCACCAGTTGGGGACTTTTGGACCTCAACTACCGCACCCCCGAAGAAATTTGGGTCGCTGGTGGTAGCGGCAATCTCTTGGTCAGTCATGACAACGGCCAGTCTTGGCAAAAAGATCGCGCGGTGGAAAGTGTCCCCTCCAATCTCTATCGAATTGTTTTTATCAATTCCGACAAGGGTTTTGTCTTGGGACAAGATGGGGTTTTACTGAAATATAATCCCCCCAGCGAACCGGCCTAAAACTTGTCTCAGGGTCAACAAAGTCTCTATTATAGAGATTGAATTTTTCAAGTCCTATCATTCCGAGGAGAACCGTCCATGTCAGGTAGTACCGGCGAACGTCCTTTTGGCGATATCGTTACCAGTATTCGTTACTGGATTATCCATAGCATCACCATCCCCATGCTCTTTGTCGCAGGTTGGTTATTCGTGAGTACCGGTTTAGCTTACGATGTTTTTGGCACTCCCCGTCCCGATGAGTATTACACTCAAGAGCGTCAAGAATTACCGATCATTAATGATCGCTTTGAGGCCAAAAATCAAATCGAGCAGTTTAATCAGTAGTTTACTTTAATTAAGGATAAAAACAATGGCTAGTGGTAATCCCAATCAACCCATTTCTTACCCCATTTTCACCGTTCGCTGGTTGGCAGTTCATACCTTAGCGGTCCCCACTGTCTTCTTTATCGGTGCGATTGCGGCAATGCAGTTTATTCAACGCTAGGAGAACAATTATGGAAAGAACACCTAATCCGAATCGGCAAGCCGTCGAGTTAAATCGTACTTCTCTTTATCTAGGTTTACTCCTAGTTGCTGTCTTGGGAATTTTATTTTCCAGCTATTTCTTTAACTAATTAGTCCCGATTTATTGTCATCGCAATTAGGAGGTGTTATTCATGTTCGCAGAAGGTCGTATTCCTTTGTGGTTAGTCGCCACCATCGCCGGTCTAGGCGTTATCGCTGTGCTTGGTCTTTTCTTCTACGGAGCTTACGCCGGTTTAGGTTCCTCTATGTAATTCCATTACGGGTAATTTCCCCCAGCAAAAAGCCGTTAGTTATAGAAATAACTAGCGGTTTTTTCACTATTCGGTGAAAAGTAAAGCTCGATCGAACTTTAATACCAAATCCGTTTTTAATAGTGTGATTAACTCTCAAGTTATGAATTGTTTCTCCCTGCTCCCCACTCCCTGCTCCCTTCTCCCCACAACCCACACCCTGCCCCCACGAAAAACTTTTTCAGCATACCCTAATTAAAAAAAGGAGTCAAAGACTTGACTCCTTATAGTTATATTGATGATTTAGCTAAAACTAAACTTCTTGTTTACGAGTGCTAAGATCACCCAATTTTTGGAATAAACCGAATTCCACTTGTTCTTCCAGATCTGGATCGACCCCGGCGAATACGTCGCGGTAGATGGTACGAGAACCGTGCCAGATGTGACCAAAGAAGAATAGTAAAGCAAAGACAGCATGACCGAAAGTAAACCAACCTCTTGGAGAAGTGCGGAATACCCCGTCAGACTTGAGGGTTTCGGTGTCAAACTCGAAAGCTTCACCGAGTTGCGCTCTACGCGCAAATTTCTTCACATCAGCAGGATCGCTGAAGACCTGACCATCGAGAGAGCCACCGTAGAAAGAAACGGTAACACCACTTTGTTCGATACTCAGTTTCGATTCCGCACGACGGAAGGGAATATCAGCGCGAACGATACCTTCCGAGTCAGTCAGGACAACGGGGAAGGTTTCAAAGAAGTTAGGCATCCGACGCACGCTGAGGACGCGACCTTCGCCATCTTTGAACACGGGGTGTCCTAACCAAGATTTAGCGATACCGTCACCGCTATCCATGGCACCAGTACGGAATAAACCACCTTTAGCGGGGCTATTACCGACATAATCATAGAAAGCCAGTTTTTCGGGGATTGCTTGGTAAGCTTCGGCGATGGTGGCCCCATTGGCGATGCTGGCCTCCACACGACGCTCAATTTCTTCTTGGAAATAGCCCTTATCCCATTGGTAACGGGTCGGGCCAAAGAGTTCGATCGGCGTGGTAGCATTACCGTACCACATGGTTCCAGCCACGACGAAAGCGGCAAAGAAAACGGCGGCGATACTGCTAGAAAGCACCGTTTCGATATTACCCATTCTCAGGGCTTTATAGAGTCTTTCGGGGGGACGAACGGTTAAATGGAATAAACCGGCGATAATCCCGACGATACCCGCAGCAATGTGGTGAGCTACCACACCCCCGGGGTTAAAGGGGTTAAAACCAGCCGGTCCCCATTCCGGAGCTACGGGCTGCACATGACCGGTTAAACCGTAGGCATCGGAAACCCACATCCCGGGACCCCAAAGGCCTGTTTGATGGAAAGCACCGAAACCAAAGCAAAGTAAACCAGATAAGAACAGGTGAATACCGAACATTTTCGGCAAATCGAGGGCAGATTCGCCCGTGCGGGGATCGACGAATAATTCTAAATCCCAGAAAACCCAGTGCCAAACCGCCGCTAGGAATAGCAGACCGGATAAGACGATATGAGCGGCGGCAACGCCTTCAAAAGACCAGAAACCGGGGTCAACACCAGTTTCGCCGGTGACGCTCCAGCCACCCCAAGAACCAGTGACACCTAAACGGGCCATGAAGGGCAGCACGAACATTCCTTGCCGCCACATCGGGTTTAATACGGGGTCACTGGGGTCGAAAATAGCAAGCTCATAGAGGGCCATGGAGCCAGCCCAACCCGCTACCAGTGCGGTGTGCATCAGGTGAACGGAAATTAAACGGCCCGGGTCGTTGAGAACGACTGTGTGTACTCGATACCAAGGTAGTCCCATTGACTACGCTCCTCCTATTGACAATTTAGTGTCCACTTAGACGCTTTTTATATTCAGGGTCAAAATATAAGCCCAACAATCTCGACTGTTAAGTGCAAGAGTTAGCCAACCTACATTATCCCTTGAAAAGTGTATCTATTCTAAAGAAGTGTAACTATTGTTAGAACAGATTTCAAGTGCTTGCGATCGGTCTTCCGCCAGAATATTCCAGATCAGGGTGTAGGGTGTGGGGTGTTGGGTGTTGGGTGTTGGGTGTGGGGTGTAGGGTGTGGGGAGATGGGGAATTATGACTGATAACTGATAACTGATAACTGATAACTGATTACTTCCTCAGTAGTTCTTCGGCATTTTGCAGGATTTCGAGGACTTGTTCGGCACTAATCAAGCGTTTTAGCACCACTTGCCCGATGGTGGGGACAGTATCAGCAATTTCGGCACTCTTGGGGGCAACTTCCACCATAATCACGGCTTCTTCCACCTTATAAAGCCATAAAACCTGTTCTCCTTCCAAAATACCGATATTTAATCGCTCTATCTGCGGTGGTCGTCGCCAACTACTCGCATGGTCCCACAAACCCCCAAATTCCCACACCCGTCCTATTGTCCAACCTGCCGTTAAGAAAAAATATTTCACTTTGTTACTCAATCTAGAATCAATCTCTAGCTTTCTGGCTTAATTAGTTTTCAGCCGTCAAATTTTATCAGCTTTTTAGCCCCCAGCCATCAGTCAGAAAAGGCAATAGGCAATAGGCAATAGGCAATGGGCAGCTTTGTTCTCCCTGGGTGCATCCCACATTTGCAGAAATACCGACAATCAGTAATTATCAGTTGGATGAAACGGACTATCTGCTTTCCACAGAAGCTAACCGTCAACATCTCCAAGAGGCAATAGAATCTCTTAAAAATCCTGATAGTTATATTTATGTAGATGCTGCTAACTTATGAGGAAAGTCGCCTTTCTAACCCGAAGTTTTGATGAGTTTAACCAATGGCGATCGCAGACAAGAAAGTTTACGCTAAAATTGTCAGCCTTATTAAAGATGTTCAAAGAGAGCCTTTTTCTGGACTAGGAAAATCAGAAGCATTAAAACATAAACTATCAGGATTATGGTCACGACGCATTACAAAAGAACATCGCCTAGTTTATAGCGTGTCTGATTATGACACAAAAGCTAGAACCTCTGGAAATGCGTTGCAAGGGAGTTCCTTGCAACGAGATAGAAATGAGAAGAACCCTTTACTGATTAATTTTTCACAAAAGTAAATTTACCATTTTTACCATCGGCATCCATTTTAATTTGTGCCACGGAGAATTTATCCTGAATGATTTCCCCTTCGGGAGTAAAAGCAATATCTCCCAGGACAGTCACATACTTACCCGCTAAAATTTCCTGATTTAATTGTTGGCGAATTTGTTCGAGGGAAAGTGTACTGAGTTTATTTTTATCATCTACCCGTTTTAGGGCCTCGACAAAAACTTGAATTCCCGTAAAAGCTTGAGCGGTAAATTGGGGCGGTGCTTTTTTATTTTCTGCTGTATAAGCGGCGACAAAATCCCGATTAATAGGATTATCTAATTCTGGGTTATAAGCTTGAGCGATGAGAATACCATCACATTGAGCTTGACAAACCGGGAAAATATTAGAAGTATTTAAACCATTGCCCCCAATAATTAACCCCTGATAGCCTAATTGTCGCAACTGTTTGACCAAATTGCCCCCGTCAGCAACCAAACCAGAAATAATCACTAAATCCGGTTTAATATTAATAGCGGCGGTGGCTTGGTTTTGAAAATCTGTATCGGTGGTTTGGAATTTCTGCACGGTGACAATATCAAGATTTAAACTTTTTAGGGTTTCTTGAAAAGTTTCCGTTTCCGATTTACTAAAAGCATCATTTTGGGCAAAAAAGACAGCCACTTTTTTAATCTTGGGATCGATTTTTAAAGCGGTTTTAACTGCATTGGGAGCGACCACAGCCACAGGAGCGGACACCCTACCCACATATTCACCGATCTGGGGGATACCTTTAGCCGTGTTAGACGGGCCGAGAATGGGAACTTTAGCTCGATCGGCGATCGGACTAGCGGCAAAAGCTTGCTGGGACAAGGACGGACCAAGAATACCCACCACCTTATCTTGAGTGATTAGGGTATTAATGGCGTTGATTGCGCCCTGTTCATCCCCGGCCACATCCTGGATAATAACTTTAATCGGTGTTCCATTAACTCCGCCCTTTTTATTAAAATATGTTTCAGCCATCTTGACACCGATCACCTGTTCCTGTCCCAATAGGGCGAGATTGCTGGTTTGAGCTAAAGCTGCACCGATGGGAATAGCAGCAGTGGCGGCGTTTTCTGCGGGACTGGGGTTAGTTTGACTGGTGGGAGTGCCGGAATTGCAGGCCACCACTAGACCGAAAGTGACTAGGGATAGTATTAAGGGGATTAATAAACGTTTTCTGAGCATCTTAACTCTCCGGGGACTGATATTGTTGATGACACTATTATTTCGCTAATCGGGTTGATTTCAGCGATAATTCTCGACGCGATCGAAGCAGATTTTGCTCCCTTAGCGCCTTTTGTTTCCCCTAATTTTGTCGATTAACCTCCCCGTCTCACCTCCCTTTTCAGAAAAACGATTTGCCTTTTCTGGTTCTGTCGCCTAACCTAGTAGTTAGGGAATTTATTATCGCCTTTCCCGTCCACAAACCCCGAAGCGAAAACATCCATTTAAGATTATGACTAACCCGGTTATTCACGCCTTTTTCCTCGGACGAGCGATCGCTGAAGTAGTCAGTGAACAGCTAGAAGATGCGTTTACCAACGCTTTAAGCGAATTAGGCAAATTTGATGCCGAACAACGGGAAAACCTGCGGCAATTCGTCGAAGAAGTGCAAATGAGAGCCGATCGAGCCATGGAAAAGGGAGTATATGCTGAGACAGACTCCAGTGGTTCCTCCAGTGCCGATGTGCAGGAAAACATCGACGAAATGCGGGCTGAAATCGCCCAATTGCGCTCGGAACTAAAAAACTACCGAAATTAACCAAAAACCCTCTTTTAGTCGCTTTAAAGCCCCAAAAATTGCGTGTCAGCCCTTCTACCCGTCCCCGTTACCCTAGAGTTAAACCCAGCAATGCCGGCCCTTCAAGTCGCCAAAAATAGCTATCGTTGGAATCAAGAAAACTATTCCATCAATCGTCGTCGTCTAGATATTTGGCGATTCGTTCTGACTGTACTTTATCAATTCTGGCTCAACGGTAAAAAATGGAGCTATAACGGCAGCTATAGCGAGGAAAAACTCGCCAGCAGACGCAGAAAACAAGCCGCTTGGATTCGGGAAACCATGCTAGAATTGGGACCGACTTTTATTAAAGTCGGTCAACTGTTCTCCACCCGGGCTGATCTTTTTCCCCTCGAATATGTGGAAGAACTCTCGAAACTACAGGATCAGGTTCCCGCATTTACCTACGAACAGGCCAGCAAAATTATCGAGGTATCCCTCGGTAAACCCCTCAATCAACTCTTTAAAAGCTTTGATCCTATTCCCCTGGCAGCCGCTAGTTTAGGGCAAGTTCACCGGGCCCAACTGAAGACCGGGGAAGATGTGGTGGTTAAAGTCCAACGGCCCGGATTAAAAAAATTATTTAGTATCGATCTGACCATCCTAAAAAAAATCGCCCAATACTTCCAAAATCATCCCAAATGGGGTAAAGGTCGCGATTGGACGGGTATTTATGAAGAATGCTGTAAAATCCTCTGGGAAGAAACCGATTATCTCAATGAAGGTCGTAACGCTGACACTTTTCGCCGTAATTTTCGCGGGGAAGATTGGGTGAAAGTACCGAAAGTCTATTGGCGCTACACCGCTCCCCGGGTTTTAACCCTAGAATACCTCCCCGGCATCAAAATCAGTCATTATGAAGCCCTAGAAGCGGCCGGACTCGATCGCAAATTGTTGGCTAAACTAGGGGCAAAAGCCTATCTAATTCAACTACTCAATAACGGCTTTTTTCACGCAGATCCTCACCCTGGCAATATTGCCGTTGATAGTGATGGCTCCCTAATTTTCTACGATTTCGGCATGATGGGACAAATTAAAACCAACGTGCGCGAAAAATTAATGCAGACTCTCTTGGGAATTGCCCAAAAAGATGCCGATCGCGTGGTCACTTCTCTGGTGGATTTAGGAGCATTAACTGCTAATGGTGATATGGGAGCAGTGCGGCGATCGATCCAGTATATGCTCGATAACTTCATGGATAAACCCTTTGAGGAGCAATCCGTGGCCTCTATCAGCGATGATCTCTATGAAATCGCCTACGATCAGCCTTTTCGCTTTCCCGCTACCTTTACCTTCGTCATGCGAGCATTTTCTACCCTAGAAGGGGTAGGCAAAGGACTCGATCCCGAATTTAACTTTATGGAAGTGGCCCAACCTTTTGCCCTGCAATTAGTAAATGATATGACAGGAAATAATGGCAGTAATATCCTCGATGAGTTAGGACGACAAGCAGCCCAAGTGAGCAGCACCGCCCTGAGTTTACCCCGACGCATCGATGATACGATCGAAAAATTAGAACGGGGTGATATCCGTGTCCGGGTACGTTCCAGCGAATCCGATCGACTTTTGCGGCGATTGGGTATGATTCAAATGGGAACCAACTATACTTTACTGATCAGTGCTTTGCTGATCTCAGCGACGCTTCTATTCGTCAGTGGTTTTGGTTGGTTAACTTTATTACCGATGGCGATTTCCCTACTGCCGGGGATAGCTCTTGTGAGACTTTGGCGAAAAATTGAACGTCAGGATCGTATGATGTAATTGATTGCGGGATAATAAATATTGTGTTAAAAGCAGAAATTTCGATGAACAATCTTTCTTTTGGAGGAATGACCGATCCTGGTGTAGTGCGGTCGGTTAATCAGGATAGTTATTATATCGACCCCGAGCGGCGCTTTTTTATCGTTGCTGATGGTATGGGGGGTCATGCGG
>NZ_JAQMSY010000163.1:0-21188 GCF_028329095.1 Microcystis sp. CS-574 | reverse complement strand
TTTCAAGACTCGGTTAACAATTTGTAATATTCCTTGTTGACACCCTTACTGACAAAGAAAAAACTGAAATCAAGTCAGGATAAGGGTTGGAGTGCTTACTGCAAAAATTGTTAAGAAAGATCCCTATAAGGGATAGCCTTAATAAGGGGGGCATCTGATAATTTTTAACGCCTACCTACTTAGAGTAATATTTCCTGAAAACCTCTTAATTGTTTGACTTAAGTGACAACTTCACCAGCTTGGACAGAACGTATCGGTTATCAACGGGATTGGGTGTGGCGCGGTTGGCAAATTCGTTATAGTTTTATGCCGGCAAAAAAACCCCAAGATGCCGATAAACCCCCTTTAATTTTACTGCATGGATTTGGAGCGGCGATCGAACATTGGCGCCATAATATTCCTATTCTCAGCCAAAATCATCGAGTTTACGCAGTAGATTTATTAGGTTTCGGTGGTTCGCGTAAAGTGCAGGTTCCCTATACCATTAATCTCTGGGTGGAACAGATACACGATTTCTGGCAAACTTTTATCAATAGACCGGTGGTATTAGTGGGAAATTCGATCGGTTCTTTAGTTAGTATGGCCCTAGCGAGTAAATACCCAGAAATGGTAGCCGGATTAGTTATGCTCAGTTTACCCGATGTCAGCCGTCGGCGGGAAATGATTGCCGATTGGTTATTAAATATCGTCACTCCCATCGAAAACTTTTTCACTTCGCCTTGGCTATTAAAACCGATTTTTTACTATCTGCGTCGTCCGCAAGTCTTGAAAAAATGGACAGGAATCGCCTACGAAGACAAGAAAGCAGTCAGCGACGAATTAGTACAAATTATCGCCGCCCCAACCCTAGATGAGGGGGCAGCTGAGGCCTTTATTTCCCTAGCACAAGCTGTCAATCATCCCGAATATTGTCCACCGGCAAAGCTAATTTTACCACGTTTACAAATCCCGATTTTATTGTGTTGGGGCAAACAAGATCGGATGGTTCCCGTCCAGTTAGCCGAGGGTTTTGTCTCCCTTAATCCTAGGATTAAATATGTAGAATTTGACCGGGCCGGTCATTGTTTGCAGGATGAATGTCCTGACCGTTTTAACCCAATTTTATTAGAGTGGCTAGAATCTGTTGCTGTTCTTTGAGAGAATAGGGAGAGTGATTGTTGGTGATAGTCCTATGCAAACCTTGGAATCGACGCTCAAACCCCCCGCAACTGCCTCCGAATTCGACACCACGATTCACCGACGCAAAACCCGTCCCGTCCGGGTAGGTAGCGTTACCATCGGTGGTGGTCATCCCGTGGTCGTGCAGTCGATGATTAACGAGGATACCCTTGATATAGATGGTTCCGTGGCCGGTATCCGTCGCCTCCATGAAATCGGCTGTGAAATTGTCCGCGTCACCGTGCCGAGTCTGTCCCACGCCACCGCTTTAGCTAAAATTAGGGAAAAACTGCTCGCCACCTATCAACCTGTGCCGTTAGTAGCCGATGTACATCACAACGGCATGAAAATCGCCCTAGAAGTGGCCAAGCACGTCGATAAAGTGCGGATTAACCCCGGTTTGTACGTTTTCGAGAAACCGAAAGCCGACCGCAGCGAGTACAGTCAAGCAGAATTTGATGAAATTGGCGAAAAAATAGCCGAAACTCTGAAACCTTTAGTGATTTCCCTGCGAGATCAAGGTAAAGCGATGCGAATCGGCGTTAACCATGGTTCTCTGGCCGAAAGAATGCTCTTTACCTACGGTGACACCCCCGAAGGAATGGTACAGTCGGCTTTAGAATTTATCCGCATCTGCGAATCCCTCGATTTTCGCAATCTAGTGGTTTCCCTGAAAGCTTCCCGCGTGCCGGTGATGGTGGCCGCCTATCGTCTCATGGTTAAGCGCATGGACGAGTTAGGTATGGATTATCCCCTACATTTGGGGGTTACTGAGGCAGGAGATGGGGAATACGGACGAATTAAATCCACTGCCGGGATTGCCACTCTCTTAGCGGACGGTATTGGTGATACGATTCGCGTTTCTCTGACGGAAGCTCCCGAAAAGGAAATTCCCGTCTGTTACAGCATTCTCCAGGCCCTGGGACTACGGAAAACCATGGTCGAATACGTTGCCTGTCCTTCCTGTGGTCGCACTCTTTTTAATTTAGAAGATGTCCTGCAGCAAGTGCGCGCAGCGACTAAACACCTCACCGGACTCGATATCGCGGTTATGGGTTGTATTGTCAATGGACCGGGAGAAATGGCCGACGCAGACTATGGTTATGTGGGGAAACAGGCCGGTTATATCTCCCTTTATCGCGGTCGCGAGGAAATTAAACGCGTCCCCGAAAGTGAAGGTGTAAGCGAGTTGATTAATTTAATTAAAGCCGATGGCCGTTGGGTAGAACCTTAATTAGTTTTACCGGTAGGGGTTGACATCTATGCAACCCCCGATCATCGGCGAGGATTTGTTATAATGGAAAGCTTGCTAGAAATTGCCGCCCAAGAGAGTCCATGCTACCTACACGCGATTGTGTTCGTCAAACCCCCGCTTACACTCCGGGAGAACAGCCCCAAAGCGCGGGATTTACCAAACTTAACACCAATGAGAATCCCTATCCCCCACCGGCGGAAATTTTTGCCCACCTGCCAGAGCAATTAGAGAAAGTCCGACTCTATCCCGATCCTATCTCCAAAGAGTTACGGCAAACGGCGGCGGAATTATACGGCATAGCAGCCGATCAGATAATCGCGGGTAATGGCTCCGATGATATACTTAATATCGCCCTGCGAACTTTTGTTAACCCTTGCGAAAGCGTCGCTTTTTTGGATTTAACCTATTCCCTTTACGAGACAATTGCCCGGGTACACGGGGCAAATATTATCGAATTTCCCACTAATGATAAATTTGAATTAGCCGGACCGATTATTTGTCCGGAAGCGAAATTAATTTTTCTAGCTTCTCCTAATCCTCCCGTCGGGAAACATCTTGAGCGCGACTATTTAGAAGCAACCTGTGCTAATGCGTCGGGATTGGTATTAATTGATGAAGCTTATGTGGATTTTAGTGATGACAATCATCTCGATTTTCTCTCCCGTTACGATAATGTCATCATTAGTCGCACCATGTCGAAAAGTTATAGTTTAGCGGGGTTAAGAGTCGGTTTCGGTTTTGCTTCCAGGGCAATTATCGAACAGATGGATAAGGTGCGTGATTCCTATAATTTAGATCGCATCGCTCAAACTTTAGCCACAGCAGCTTTAAAACACCATAATTATTTTGAGCAAGTTTGGCAAAAAGTCCGTCAAACCCGCAGCCATTTAATTACTTCTTTGCGGGAGTTGGGATTTATTGTTTTTGACTCGGAAGCTAATTTTATCCTCGCTTCTCCCCCCCAGATTAGTGCCAGTGAGTTATATAATCAACTCAAAGACCGTCAGATATTAGTGCGATATTTTAAACATCCTCGCATTCAGAATTATGTGCGGATTTCTATCGGCACTGATGAGGAGATTGATCGCCTTTTATCTGCTATTCAAGAGATTATGGGAACAAATTAATCTCTATTTTCGTCAGGGTTTTATTAGCATTTTAAACCCTAATAACTTCTCGAAAAAAAGGCTAGATTGATCGGAACAAAGCAGCGACAAACAAGGGTCTAATAGCCTGTCGTTTCTCCCGATTACTAGCCTTGGCTATCAAGATTATTAGTCCGACAAAAGGATTAAATACTAGCGCACAAATTTTTGAACTTATGCAATTTTATCCGCAAGGAATCACAGTTCAAGAATTGAGCCAACGCTTAAATCGTCCCGTTTCTATGCTCAATCTTTGTCTAAAATCTTTGGTTGCTTCTAAAAAAATCGTGGCCAGAAAAAATCATAATCAGTGGGTTTATACTGTTGATAAAAAAGCTTAGTTTGTCCAGATAAGAATACTTAAGATGTAGAAAAAGTATTTATTAAGTACCCAGAGAGAATCAATTATACATATTTTTCCCTTTCCTGTTGCCTCTTTCCAGAGGGCGAATGCAATTCGCCCCTACAATAGGGTGAATGCAATTCGCCCCTACAATAATATTATTACGCCAATGGCCTGCGCTCAAAATGTAATATAGACATTTCTACAAAACTGAGATATACCCATATATTAACCCTATTGCTGAATAACTATTTTAGGCTGTAGATAGTATTCATCTTCTGCGACAACTATCTCACCAATGCCGAGAAATTGAGCCTCTAAAGACTCCACAGCAACCAGAGAACTGATTATAACATTTGCATCGGTGAGATTAATTTTTCTGCCGTGAAACCAATCGATAACTCTTTCTGATGTCAAAGAAATCCAGTCTAGATGCGCCAAGGCAATGCGAGGCGAAATTAAACCCTCAGAATTAGCCATTAAAGCTTCCAGATTAATACTATCAGCTAATTGAAAACCACAGCTTTCCGTGCGAGTTAAACCGGCTAAAGTGCCACCGACAGCTAACACCTTCCCCAAATCTCTGGCCAAAGAACGAATATAAGTCCCCGATCCACAGTGAATATCTAGCTCTATTTGCGGAAATTCGCCCTCTAACCAGCCTAAAACCGTAATTTGGTCAATTTTGACCTGACGAGGCTCCACTGCGATTATTTCCCCTTTGCGAGCCAATTCGTAGAGACGGCGACCATCCTTTTGAATAGCACTATACATTGGCGGAATCTGGGCAATATTGCCAATAAATTCCGCTAAATGCGGCTTAACTGCCTCTAAAGTTAAATCGGGCCAGGGACAAGTAGCGATCGCTTTTCCCGTAATATCATCGGTATCGGTGCTGAGTCCTAACTGAATTTTTGCCCGATAAGCCTTATTTTCGGGTAAATAAGGCAGTAATCGGGTGGCAGACCCGACGGCGATCGGTAAAACTCCCGTAGCCATAGGATCTAAAGTTCCGCCATGGCCGACTCGTTTTGTCTTAAGAATTTTTCGGACTTTGGCCACACAATCATGAGAAGTCCAATCGGGGGGTTTATTGAGATTTAAAAAGCCAAACATTATAAATTATCAATTATGAATTATGAAGTGGGGAGACGGGGAGAATAGATAAAAGCAATCTCCTCAATTCTGAATACTGACGGCTGATAGCTAAAAATCTGACGTATTATATAATTGCATAACTTCGCTTAAAGGTAAACGGGAACGAACACCGATAGAAAGGTCAGAAAAATGACCAAGATCATAATGATCAACAGCAGCGCGAGCAATCATAGCGGCGTTATCTGTACAGAGTTTAAGCGGCGGAAAATAGACGGTTAAATCATGATTTTTGGCGGCAGTTTCCAGATGATTTCTTAAGGCACTATTAGCAGCTACTCCTCCCCCGATCGCAATAGTTTTTAAGCCATAATCTAAGGCACAATTGATTGTCCGACGGGTTAAACTTCTGGCTACCGTATCTTGAAAACTAGCGGCTATGTCAGCTACAGGTAAATTATCTGGCTCGAATTTCTCTACTAAGCGCAAAACAGCAGTTTTTAAACCGCTAAAACTGGAATCGTAGGCATGAAAACCGCCGGTTGGTAAAGATATTTTACCTTCAGGTAAGGGAAAAGCTTGGGGATTACCATCTTTAGCAATGCGATCAATTATCGGACCTCCGGGATAACTTAAGTTTAATAATCGTGCCACTTTATCAAAAGCTTCTCCAGCTGCATCATCTCTAGTAGTTCCTAATTGTTGATATTTACCGCAGGCCTGCACATGGATTAAACTGGTATGACCCCCGGAGACTAAAAGAGATAAAAAAGGAGGTTTAAGATCAGATTCAGCGAGATAGGAAGCATAGATATGACCTTCGAGATGATGAATGCCGATAAAGGGTTTATCGTGGATAATAGCCAGGGTTTTGGCTGCCGTCATTCCCACCATTAAAGCACCTACTAAACCGGGAGCAACTGTGGCGGCTATCCCATCAATTTCTGACCAAGTTAACCCCGTTTCTTGCCAAGCTTTTTCTAGACAAAAATTAATGGTTTCTAGGTGTTGTCGGGAGGCCATTTCTGGCACAACACCGCCATAGGGACGATGGAGATCAATTTGAGAAGAAACCACACTACTCAACACCTGGTTATTGTTAACAATAGCCACAGCCGTTTCATCGCAACTGGTTTCGATCGCTAAGATAATTGTCATGATTTAATCAGTAAATCGTCAGACACCCCCCTTATTAAGGGGGGATTAAGGGGGTATCCATCTTTAATTTAATTATAACCACTTACTTAATTTTGCTTAGGTACTTAATTAAAATTATCGTTCAGCGATTTCCATAGCCACCACCGCCGGGGGTTTCAATAATAAAAATATCACCGGGGTTCATTTCTACAGTCGCAGTACCGGGCAATTCTTCAATAGTTCCATCGTTTCTTTCCACGGCATTACGTCCTATTTTACCGGCTTTTCCTCCCGCTAGTCCAAAGGGGGGAATCTGGCGATTACCCGATAAAATATTAGCAGTCATGGACTCTTGAAATTTAATTCTTCTAATCACACCATCACCTCCAGAATATTGTCCCTTGCCGCCACTATCGGGGCGAATGCTAAAACTTTCTACTAACACAGGATAGCGCATTTCTAATACTTCCGGATCGGTGAGACGGGAATTAGTCATCTGGGTTTGTACGGCAGCAGTTCCCGCAAAATTTGCCCCCGCACCAGAACCACCACAAATAGTCTCATAATATTGATATTCTTGATTGCCAAAAGTGAAATTATTCATCGTTCCTTGACTGGCTGCTTGAATGCCTAAAGCACCGTATAAAGCATTAACTATGGCCTGGGAAGTTTCCACATTTCCAGCTACTACGGCCGCTGGATAAACGGGATTAAGAAAACAGCCAGATGGGATAATTAAATGGAGGGGTTTGAAACAGCCCGCATTTAAAGGAATTGCCTCCTCCACAAGGGTACGAAAAACGTATAAAACCGCCGCTCTTGTCACTGCTAGAGGTGCATTAAAATTATTATTTAACTGGTCAGATGTGCCAGTAAAATCGATGGTTGCTTGACAATTATCAATATCTATGATAATTCTGACCTTGATGACAGCACCGTTATCCAGATAATAAGTAAATTCACCATCTTTCAGGACAGATATAGCTTTTCTCACCGCCAATTCGGCATTATCTTGAACGAACTGTTGATAGGCTTTAACCATAGCTAATCCGTAGCGCTCAACCATATTATGTAATTCTCTTTCCCCCTTGGCATTAGCGGCTATTTGCGCTTGAAAATCGGCAATATTTTGGGCGATATTGCGTGCAGCAAAAGGACTATTAGTTAAGTGATTAATTAATTCTTGCTCCCGAAATTTGCCCGCCGCTACCAGCAAAAAATTATCGAATAAAATTCCTTCTTCGCTAATATGGACAGAGTGGGGAGGCATAGAACCGGGGGTAATGCCACCGATATCAGCTTGATGTCCCCGGGAGGCAAGATAAAATAATATTTCCTGATTTTGGCGGTCAAAAATAGGACTAATTACTGTGACATCTGGAAGGTGAGTACCGCCATTATAAGGATTATTAGCCAGATAAACATTCCCCGGACGAATCGTCTCACCTTTATCCTGAATTAAGCTTTTAACGCTATCGGCCATAGAACCTAAATGGACGGGAATATGAGGAGCATTAGCGATTAAATTTCCCACCTCATCAAAGATAGCACAGGAGAAGTCTAGGCGCTCTTTAATATTGACACTTGCTGCCGTATTTTGGAGAGTAATCCCCATTTCTTCGGCAATAAATTGATAGAGATTTTTAAAGATTTCTAGATAAATAGGATCGGCAACGGTAGTTATTTCTGTGCAATGAGAATCTAGAGGAGACATAGGAAAATCAGTTATCAGTTATCAGTTATCAGTTATCAGTTAGCTGTCTCTTGTCTTTTTTATCCTCCTCTGTCGGAGTGGCTCTCTTATTCTTTGTGTGATCAGTTTAACTTGCATAGGAGCGATCTTTGTGTCCTTTGTGTCTCTGTGGTTCATTCCACTTGCTCGCCAGACTATATCTTAGAACACATTTTACCCACCAAACCCAAGAGAGCCTGGGAACCTCCTGTCTCCTCACCCAAGAGAAGATTTTTGATTTTTGGAGCAGATCCACTGATACGGGCTGACTGAGATATAATCGCACTCAGTACCAGAGGGTGAATTATGGATAAAACCAGCTTGATCGATAAAGTGCAACAAATGGCTAATAAACGCGATTATTTACTGCAATTGCGCGATAAACCCGACATTGGCGGCCTGAGATTAGATGTTAATCAAGCTCTTGAGGAGTTGGATGAATTACTCGATGAGTTTCAAGCAACTTTTCCTGAAGAAAAACTTAGTTAACTATCCGACTCGACGGGATTGATGTTTGTCCGATTGTGCTAATTTTCCCAAGTCATCGATCGCTTTGATCAGAGCTTGGGAAGATATATCTTTAGGGTAGTATAGGTCAAAAGCTATACTTTGATTATTTTTTTCCATTGGAAGCTTTGGCAAGGAACTATAGGCGATAATGCGAATATAAGGGTCGAATTGTTTGATTTGAATAGCGGCGCTGTGTCCATCTAAGACAGGCATCTGTATATCTAAAATAATTACATCTGGTTGACAACTTTTCGCCAAGTCGATCGCCTGTTGACCATTAACCGCAATTCCCACCACCTGACAATCCTGCTGCTGGGAAATTAAAGTCTTGAGTCCTAAACAAGTTATCTCGTGATCGTCAGCAATTAAGACTTTAATTGACTCTCTCGGCCTCATTATAATCATTTTCCTATCCCTACAGATCTCACCTGTTATCATTGTAGAGGCTGTTAGTCTTTTGGCCTTAACTTCCCTTCTTCTCCCTCCCTTCTCCCTTCTCCCCCACTGTTGACTTAAAACCCCCCACTGATCACTGAAAAAAGCCCAACTTTGGGCAAAAATCTGGTTTGTGTCCCCTCTTAGCGGTAAAATTTATACATCTGGACCGTCGAAAAGTATAAGTTTTGTAAAGTAAAATTAAGAAGGGAGACAAATTTAAGATAACCAACGTATGGAAGTAACTTTTACCGCTGCCGAATCCCTAGAAATTGTTGTTGCTGAACAAACCATCCCGATTCAGCATTATCTGCGTCAACCGCAAAGATTAGTACAGGCTATCGTTGAGACTAGCTTAACAGAACACTTGTCTGAGAATAGGTTTCGCCTAAAAATGCGTCCCCTAAACTTCTTGAATATGTACTATTTTCAGCCCACGGTTATTCTTAATGTCTGGGCCACCTCTGAGGGGACGATATTTTTGCAATCAGAAGACTGTCAGATCAAAGGTATTGATTATATCAACGATCGCTTTAGCCTCAATGTTCAAGGCAAACTCGCTCCTGTGGAAAAAAATAATCAAACCTATCTAGCGGGGAAAGCCAATCTTGAGGTGAAAGTCACCTTACCACCACCATTATGGTTAACCCCGCGTCCGCTGTTAGAAATCGCCGGTAATAGTCTCTTAAAAGGGGTTTTATTGCGGATTAAACAGCGTTTAATGAGTCAATTGTTGCAAGATTACCAACAATGGGCTAAACAGGATATTATTGCCCAAAATTACCCCGAAACGATTCTCGATCTCTCCCTTAGTTAAATAAAAATATGAGTTGGACAAAAGTATTATCTGTAGATTCCCTTGCCCCCGGCGCCCGTCAAGTGGTAAAAGTGGGGGAAAATTCCATTCTGTTGATTAACAATAACGGTCAATTCCACGCCGTCGGCAACCGTTGTCCTCATTTAAAATTATCGATGACGAAGGGCAAAATTACCGAGGACGGCGCGATCGTTTGTCCCTGGCATCGTAGTTCGTTTGATCTCTGTAGCGGTGCTGTCAAAGATTGGATTACCTGGCCCCCTGTGGTTAACAAAGCGATGGCGGCAGTTTCTCAACCCCAAGCTTTACCCGTTTATCCCCTTCGCATCGAAGACGGCAGCATCTGGATAGACGCTTGACATCCTCACCGAGGGGGGTTTTGGGCAACCTAAAGAGCCGTTCACTCGACAATGGGTTAATCTTTGAGAATGCCAAACGCACCTCGCTCGCTTCCGTAAAAACTCAGTTATGGATTGTTCCCCTACCCCGCTCCGGTGATCCCCACTCTCCTATACTTTTACTAACTATGAAATCCCGTCATGTCAGCCTAGGATCGGACGGCTTTGCAGTATAAATAATAAGCTGGATATTATTTAATACAAGTGTTTGCCTATTTCAGCCAACCCTAATTATTAACCCTAATTAGTTCCGTTTAAAAGTTGAGAACGAAGCAAATCGATCGCATCTAAATAACTTGGCATCGGTTCATCACCTAACAGACAAGCACTGCGATCCACGCTAATCATATCATCACCCCAAAACACTTGACCGAGAGGAATAGATTTTCCTCGATCTGGGCGCCAATTGCTACTAAAATATTTGAGATTAGCGTCCACCACTGCCCCATCAAAAAGATGACCGATACAAAAATAAACATCCTGTAAAATTAGCGGTACGGAGGGGCGATGTAATTGCCCCCGCGAGTTGGGACTACGCGCTTTATAATGACTACGGGGAAAGAGTCCATAGAGATTTTTTAAAGAAGCAGAAATCAAGGGTTTATCCTTTAAATGGGTGCGTTTTAAGGTTCCAATCGTGATCCGACAATCCACTTCTTCGATAATTTTAGGGGCAAACATCGAGGGAAAACGGACAGGAAAAGGGGAAAGATTCGGATATTCTTGCTGGGGTAAACTATCAGCATCAAGAATAGTTATTCCAGGATCGAGAATAGATTTTACGCCCAAAATATCGATAATTTCTCTCAAAGAAATAGCAGAACAAACTCCCTCTAATAAGATGATTTCTGCCCCAGGATTTACCCCCCTCAATCCCCGCAAAACTTGACTTAATACCGGCAGACTAACCGTTACTGGTGGTGGCACAGGATAACCTAAATTAGGTTTAATTAAAATACGTTTAGCTGTGATAGCTGCCGGGGGAGGTTGATAAACAAAATCCGCCATAGCTGAATTTTTTACCCCGGCAGTAATTGAGGATTGGGTAATCATAGAAAAGAAAATAAATTAATGGGAATTGGCCAGATCATTTAGGGAATTTACCTGCTGTAAAGCTTGCCAGATTAGCCCAGAATCGGCCCCAGGAAAATGGCTATTTTCACTAATATAACGCTTCCAGGCCTTAGTTCCGGGCTGACCGGCAAAAAGCTGTAAAAGATGTTTGCTGATCTGGTGTAATTTATAACCTTTACTCACCCATTCATCGATGTAGGGAAGCATTTTTTTGATTACTTCTTCCCGGGTAGGAGGAGTAACCGATTCCCCATAAAAATCTCGATCGACTGTGGCAAATAAATAGGGATTATCGTAGGCTGCCCGACCGATCATGACCGCATCTACTAATTGTAAATGTTGTCTAGCCTGTTCTAAATTAATGATACCGCCATTAATTTCAATAAACAAATGGGGAAACTGATTTTTTAGGCGATAAACATCATCGTAACGTAAGGGGGGGACGGTGCGATTTTCCTTGGGACTTAATCCCTGTAACCAAGCTTTCCGCGCATGGATGGTAAAACGTTGACAACCCGCATCTGCGACAATACGGACAAAATTCGCCATATTTTCGTAACTATCCTGATCATCAATACCAATTCTCTGTTTTACAGTCACGGGAATCGATACAGCTTGATTCATTGCCGATATTCCCCTCGCAACTAATTCTGGGTTAGCCATCAAACAAGCGCCGAAATTGCCCTCTTTTACCCTAGAACTAGGACAACCCACATTGAGATTTACCTCGTCATAACCCATATCTTCGGCTATTTTAGCACATTCTGCCAAAAGATAGGGATTATCACCCCCTAACTGCAAAGCTAGAGGTTTTTCTGCTAGGGAGAACCCCAGCAACTTATAGCGATCGCCGTGTTTAATCGCCATCGTCGTGATCATTTCCGTGTAGAGAAGGGGACGACGGCTAATTTGTCGCAAAAAATAGCGAAAATGGCGATCGGTATAATCCATCATCGGCGCCACACTTAAAATACTGCCCATCTTTCCCTTGATTTTTTTGCTGATCGGGACATTCTCTGGGTTTCCCCAGAGAATAACCAGTCTTCCTGCCAAGATATTTTAAAGCTTTTTGGTAAGTTGACTATCTAATATTACTGGTTAAGTGGTAGTGCAAAATAAATTTCCTAGTGGCTGGTGATTCGGTAGTAGTGATGGCGGTTTAATCCTTTGCTTTGCTGTGCATTGTAGTCATGGATAAAATACCAAAGGATTCCTCAAGGTGATTCTCCATTTTTTTAGAGAAAGATAGACTCTCTCTCACCAGCCGAGAAATCCTTTGTCGAAAGGTATTATTTAATCTTTCAATAGGATTAGTTTGACCAGTTTCTTTCCCGACCAGTCGATGACGTTATCTATTGGCTAAAAAACCGGTACACTGATAACTGATAATTGACAACTGATCACTGCTTATGCCTCCTCGTTGGCCCCGTCAACCCGATCGCAAAAACGATCCCGCTTTCCGACGTTTAGATGATCGCATGAATTTCGCCGTTCATGTGGCGGCTTTTTTAGCGATTAATTCAGGGTTGTGGTTTTTTCATATCATTAAATTTTCCGATTGGACTTGGTTGAATCTGTTCACGGGAATTTGGGCTATTCTATTGGTGGGACATTTGATTTATATAGCGGCGATCGCTAACTACTCGGTAACACCCCATGGCTAACACAACTCAGGACATCGAAAATCTGGCCGCCCAAATCGGCGACAATATCTACATTGACGTGGCTAAATGGCATCTCTATCTCCGGGAGGCCCATTTACACAGCGTCGTTGCCGAAAAAGTCTTCCCTTTGCTCGAAAACGACAGTTTAAGTGAGAATGCAGTCATGTCTCTCCTGCGGGAGATAAAAGTCACCCTCGGAGGTGGTCATCTGCAAGTTTCCCTAGCGGATTTGTTACCCACCAAATGTCAGGTGGATTTAATCGATTTGCTGGAAGAATACCAAAAAAGTCGCTAAAATTCCCACATAGTATGTCTGATTACTCGCAGACTAGGACTAACAGGCTAAAGTAGTTAGAAATAGTCCCCCAGAAGCAAACCATGGAAATAGGTGTTCCCAAAGAGATTAAAGATCAAGAGTTTCGCGTCGGTTTAAGTCCCAGCAGTGTGCGTGTACTCAATGATCGCGGTCATAGGGTATTCGTGGAAACGGCCGCCGGATTAGGTGCCGGATTCAGCGATGAGGATTACCAAAAATCCGGGGCCAAAATTGTGGAAAAAGCGGCACAAGTTTGGGATAAACCGCTAGTTGTCAAGGTAAAAGAGCCGCTTAAGGCAGAATACGGCTTTTTAAATAAGGAAGCTCTCCTATTCACCTATTTACACCTAGCAGCCGAGCGCTATTTAACGGAAGCATTAATCGAGTCGGGAACAACTGCGATCGCTTATGAAACGGTCGAGCTTGCTGATGGTCGCTTGCCTCTCTTAACTCCTATGAGTGTTATTGCCGGTCGTCTTTCGGTACAATTTGGGGCCCGCTATCTGGAAAAACAACAGGGAGGTAGGGGAGTTTTACTGGGGGGTTTCCCCGGGGTGAGTCCTGGACAAGTGGTTATCCTTGGCGGGGGTGTGGTGGGTACGGAAGCGGCCAGAATTGCCATCGGTATGGGGGCAAAAGTAACTATTTTAGATATTAACGTCGATCGCTTGGCCTATTTAGAGACTTTATTCGGTTCCAGGGTAGAATTGCTTTATAGTAGCCCGGCACAATTAGAAAATGTGGTTCCTAGGGCTGATTTATTGATTGGGGCAGTGCTAGTCTTAGGAAAACGAGCGCCGACGCTGGTTTCTCGCTCTTTAGTCGCCAAAATGAACCCTGGTTCCGTAATTGTCGATGTGGCAGTAGACCAAGGGGGCTGCGTGGAAACTCTGCGGGCCACTTCCCACAGTCAACCGACTTACCTGGAGTCGGGAGTAGTACATTATGGTGTCCCTAATATGCCTGGAGCAGTACCCTGGACGGCAACTCAAGCTTTAAATAATAGTACCCTACCCTACGTTATTAAATTAGCCGACCATGGAGTAAAAGCTTTGGATCAAGATGTTTCCCTCGCTAAGGGGTTAAATGTCGCCAATCATCGGTTAATTCATCCAGCAGTGCGCGAAGTTTTTCCCGATTTGATTTGAGCAGTAATTTCAGGGCTGATGGTGGTATTTTTTAGGGGTTATGACTAAGAATTTATGGACAAGGGATGAGCTGCTGATCGCTCTCAATTTATACTATAAATTTCCCTATGGACAATTCCACACCAATAATCCTGTTATTATCGAAGTCGCTGAAAAGTTACAGCGAACACCATCGGCCCTGGTGATGAAATTATGTAATTTTGGTTCTCTCGATCCCAGGCATCAATTGCGAGGAGTACAGGGGTTAAAAGGTATCAGTAAAGCTGATCGGCAAATCTGGCAGGAGTTCGAGGATAACTGGACAGAATTAGCCCTAGAAAGTGAGGAAAAATTACAGGTTCTTTTAGGAGTTATCAACGAACAGCAAGAGGATTTTACTAGACTTGATTTTTCGGAAAATATCAAAACAGAAACCGAGGCAATCAGAAAAGTTAGAATCGGACAAAACTTTTTTAGAAAGACAATTTTAGCCCTATATAACTATCGTTGCTGTATTACAGGAAATCCCATTCCTCTGTTACTAACAGCTAGTCATATATTACCCTGGAGTCAATTTCCCGAACAGCGTTTAAACCCTCATAATGGCCTGTGCCTAGCTCGTACTCATGATACTGCTTTCGATCGAGGTTTAATTAGTTTCGACGAGGATTTAAGATTAATTATTGGCCATGAGATCGAAAAAAAGGCTCAGGATCAAGGTAGCGAGACGTTAGAACTAAATTTTATCAACTATCGCGGTAAAACTTTAAATGTTCCCGATCGCTTCTCACCGGATTTGGATTTTTTAAACTATCATCGCTATCATATATTTCAGGGCTAAAAATAGGATAAGATAAGTTAAATTCTCAATTGCACTACTTTGTTTATAATTGAGTTTTTCTAAAACACTTTTGCAATTTCAGCTTGTGTATAAAGTTTTATCTAAGGATTCAACATTTCTGACCTATGCGGTTATCTATATTTTTCTCAAAAATAAGGAAATCAAGAATATTGATCAACATAAGTACCTAAGCAAAATTAATTACACATATCTAACCCCGCTCTTGCCTCTTGCCTCTTGCCTATCTTCACTAGGAAATTAATTTTGCACGACTACTTATTTATATAACTAATAAAAAATCTGCTATTCGAGGATTTGAAAATATATCTGGACTTCCCCCATACATAAATACTAAAAAATCAACAAAACCCTTACTGCAGGTCGCTTCTCAGAAAAAATTGCCAAGAGGCTACTGGGTACATTTTTCGCTTAAAAATGGACGTTCGGCGATGCTCAGTTGGGCTGTCGAGCCGCTGTACCATTGACTGTATCTGGAGTAGAGCGATTCCGTAGAGTTGGCTGTATAGTGATCCCTAACCTGATGGTAACAGATAGTGTCATTAATCTCTAGAGTAAGCGATTCCCTCTGTAGCCATGTTTTTGCTGGTTTTCTGCCCCGAAACAAGCTATAACGGTCCAAAGGTCAAATTTGAAAGTTTTTGCCTCAAACCCTATCCGCGTAAAGACTTCAGGATTTTGTGTCCAGTAGTCCATTAGTATTGTGTTGATTTAACTCAGGCTCTGTAAGACTTTTAGCCATAGTTAGTATGTTTATACGGGGGAAGTCGAGGCATATTAAAGATATCTTGTCTTTAATTAGATGGCACAAAGAAGACGACCCCCTGAACCCAGGCCAAAGATTTACACCTCATCTCGACCTACTCCAGATAACCCAGTATGTCAAGTGTTAGATATTCCTTTAGAATGTAAAATGTAAAAACTGTAGATACATAAGGTTAATTCATGTTTTGGGCCGACAAAATTGCTGCGGATGCACAAGGAAACCAAGTTGTCAACGATTCAAAAACCCCATCTGGAAGAGTTCATGTTGGATCGTTGAGAGGGGTTGTGATCCATGATGTGATTTATCGAGCCTTGAAACATTCTGGTAAATCATCGAAATTCCTCTATGGTGTTGATGATTATGATGCACTTGATACTGTTCCCCATTATCTCGATCGAGAGAAGTTTGCACCTTACTTAGGGTTTCCCCTTTGCAATGTCCCTTCACCGGACAATAGTGCCAGCGATTATGCAAAGTACTTCATGGGGGAGTTTCTAGAGGTTTTCGAGCATTTGGGGGTTAGACCAGAGGTTTACTATTTGCGTGATCTATACCGCTCAGGTCGATTAAATTCCTACATTGATACCTTCCTCAAAAACGCTCATTTGGTCAGAGAAGCCTATCTAGAGGTGAGCAAAGCGCGTCGGCCAGATAACTGGTATCCCTTTCAGATCGCTTGTGAAAATTGCGGCAAGATTGCAACAACGGTTGTGTCAGATTATAACGGGTCAGAAGTTTTCTACACTTGCAAACCTGATGCAACGGATTGGGTTCAAGGTTGTGGTCATTCAGGCTGGGTTTCTCCTTTTAATGGCAATGGTAAATTACCTTGGAAAGTTGAGTGGGCGGCAAAGTGGGATTTATTGGGAATCACCATTGAGCTTGCGGGTAAAGATCACTCCCAGAAAGGAGGATCTAGAGATGTTGCGAATGCAATTTGTCGAAAAGTGCTACGAAAACAGCCACCTTTCCATTCACCCTACGAATTCATTTTGGTCAATGGCACGAAGATGAGTTCATCAAAGGGGGTTGGTTCAAGCGCCAAAGAAATCGCTGAGTTACTTCCTCCTGAGCTACTTCGATTTTTAATGCTACGAACTCAGCCTAAGACGGTTATTAACTTTGCGCCCAATTATGAAACGACAACCAGGCTATTTAGAGACTACGATTCTCTAGCTGATAAGTATCAAGCTTTATCAGCAGATGCCCAGCAAGAATCTGCTTTGCCTGAAGAGTTAATGCCATTGTTTTACTCTCAACTTGATGGAGTGATTAAGCCTTACCATCCTGTTGATCTCAGCACGCTGATTTCTTTACTGCAAGTGCCTCACCTCGATATTCGTCAAGAGATTGAAAAACGTAGTACTCAGCCTTTAAACGAATATGATTGGCAAATTGCCAATCAAAGGATTTCAGTTGCCCAAAAATGGTTGGCGGACTATGCTGACGAAGAAGAGAAATTGGTTCTTTATCTTGACAGGGTTCCTGAGAAAGTTAGGGACTTGACTCAGGAGCAGGTTGCTTATCTCAGACAGCTAACTTATAGCTTGACAGATGTTAAGGTTTGGGAAGCTGACGAATTGCAAACAACTTTATTTGCAACAGCAAAAGAGTTAGAAATGCAGCAACCCCTTGCATTTAAAGCTGTTTATTTATCGTTCTTAGGTAAAGAGCGTGGGCCAAAAGCTGGAGCTTTGCTGTCATATTTAGAGCGTGATTTTGTGATTGATAGAATAAAAAATGTAGTAGGTTTTCTTGAAAAAATGCCAACGATTTCGAGGTAATTATTGATGTTCAACAACTTTAGAGAGTACTTACACCAGTTTGCATTATCAGTTGATATTGTAGATCGAGATATTCTTGTAAGTATTCGTTAAATCCTCTGGCAATACTTACACAAATCTCTTAGTTTACAGTTTGCGGAGGAATTACATCCAACACAAGTGAACAATAAACCAGGACAGATCAAATAGGCTATTCCAACGAATTACAGATATTATCGGAATAGCCATCTGATTGTTAACGGTGATTATAATCCTAGAGAAGATTCTTTTTTTCCTATCACTGCATAGAAGGGATCAGCAACCATAATTCCTAACATTTGCAGGAAACTGGGGGTAGTAGCAGGACGAACGATCGCCTGTACTTCCCTAAATCCCGCCACCGATTTAAAATAGGATTTCACTAACGCTACCCGGCCTAAATCGCTATTATCGCGCCAAGCAGCGATCGCTTTTTGGTAAAACATCCGATTGGAAAAACTGACCACCACCAGACCATTAGGCTTTAAAATGCGATACAGTTCTGCAAAAATCGCCTCTGGATACTGCAAATACTGCACCGACACCGTGATTAACACCGCATCAAAAGAACTATCCCCTAGGGGCAATTTTGGCTGTGCATTGAGGTCTTGGACAAAATAACTATGCAAGCGGGGATTTTTGGCTAACTCCTCCCTATTCATCCCGTGACCTTCGATATGCTCAAATTCCATCTCCTCCGGTAAATGGGACACCCAGCTGCTCATCAGGTCTAAAATGCGCGTATTCGGCGATAATATCTCTCGGTAGAGAGCGATTAATCGATCGATAAAACCCTCATCCACGTGGGTGACAAAGCGGGGAAAAGCATAAAAATCGCTGTCTTTGGTCGGATCGAGTTTAGTTCTTTCTTCGGGTCGGAGCATTTTTGTCAAGTTAATTTTACTATTCTTAACATACCCCACAGACAGAAAAAAGGGTTAACCGAACTGGTCAACCCCTAGGCTTGGGAACGCGCTGTAAATCTTAGCTTTGAACGACTAGCTTAACGTTAGCGTTTTGCAGACCGCGCTGTTTCACTTCGGATAGGGTTTTGTTCACAGCGTATTTTTGGTTGATCGAGTTGATCAATTCGGTTTGATTGTGTTTTTTGGCCACACCCCAGAGGTCAGCGATTAAATCGAAACTGCCGTCGGTATTGCGGGACCAACCGAGATCATATTCGCCATCGAGAACAGCAACGATGTCAGAGCGAACCCGTTGACCGTTGTAACCACGAACATCGGCTTCGGTTTTCACGCTAATGCCGAGGTCGCGGAGAGAAGCTTTGAGGATTTCGGCATCGGTGATTTTGGTCCGGAGAGTGCTGAAATGAGACATTGGAATTTCCTCTTTGTAGATTAAGAATTAACAACAACAGATTGAGAGTTAAAGAGTGCCGCCAAGCGGCTTTTCGAGGCATTGCTAGTCCCTGAGAACTAGCCTTTCATCCCGTTGGGAGCGGGCGAAAGTCTGTTAGAACTCCAATCGCTGGTACTCAGCGACGGAGGCCGAAGCAGGTCGGGCGCGTTGTCTGGCCCAATCACGCAGGGCAGTTACCTGTTCGGTCATGGTGCGAGATAGGGGCAGAGTCGCCTTAATCGCCGCAATAATGTCTAATTGCGTGAATTCGCGATCTTGGGCGAAGGCCTCATACATGGCGGCAATCAGCGCCTGTTCTATTTCCGCACCGGAAAACCCATCGGATACCTTGGCTAACTGCTCCAAATCGAAGCGAGAAATGTCGGAGCGTCGTTTAGTCAGGTGAATATTAAAGATATCTTGTCTTTCTTCGGAATTGGGCAAATCGACAAAGAAGATTTCATCGAAGCGCCCCTTGCGGAGAAATTCCCCCGGTAGCCGTTCAATCCGGTTAGCTGTGGCCATAACGAAGACGGGCGAGGTTTTTTCCTGCATCCAAGTCAGGAAGGAGCCGAAGATGCGGCTAGAGGTTCCCCCATCGGAATCGGCGGATCCTGTACCACCGGCAAAAGCTTTATCTAATTCATCGATGAAAAGAATGGCCGGAGAGATGGATTCGGCAGTTTTTAAGGCATTACGCAGGTTGGCCTCGGACCGTCCCACCATGGAACCATCGTAAACCCGTCCCATATCTAAGCGCAGGAGCGGTAAACTCCAGAGGCGCGAGGTGGTTTTGGCAATTAAGGACTTACCACAGCCCGGTACTCCTAAAATTAGCATTCCTTTCGGTTGGGGGAGTCCGTAACCTCTGGCTCTTTCTGTAAAGGCGTTCGATCGCTGTTTTAACCATTTTTTTAGTTCTTCCAGACCGCCGACGGCATTGATGGTCTCGTCCTCTTCAATGTATTCTAAAATTCCGTTGCGGCGAATCAGTTGTTTTTTCTCGGAAAGGACGATTTCTACCTCGTCTTCCGTTAATTTGTTGGCTTTTACATAAGCCTTGCGGTAAACTTTTTCGGCTTCATCTTTGGTTAAACCCAAGGCCGCTTTCAGCAGTTTTTCCCGGACCTCTGTGGTGGTACGACGATTTTGATTTTTGCCTAGATGTTGCGAGAGAACCGTATCCAACTCTCCCATGTCCGGCAGGGGAAAATCTAGAACTACCACGTCTTTCTCTAGTTCTATGGGGACTTCTTGCAGGGGAGACATTAAAATAATGATTTTTTCGGTTCCTTTAAAGCTGGCGATCGCATCTCTTAACCAGCGAGTCACCGGAGCAGAAGTGATGAACGGATGCAGGTCTTTAAAGATGTAGATACCCCCTTCCCGTTGACGCACTACCCATTCGATCGCCGCTTCTGGCGACACGGTATTATGTTGACTGGTTTGGCGCGGTTGACCCAGTTCGATCATGCCGTGGGTGACAGTCCAGACAAACACCCGTCGATGTTGTGTATTTAGTTGGGCTATTTTGCTGATGGCTTCTTCCGCCCTTTCCTCCTCGGAGGTGACGAGGTAAATCAGGGGATACTGAGCCTTGACGAGAATTCCTAGCTCTTCTTTCATAACATCGACCCTATTTGTGGTAACGGTTTTGACCTTGGGCGGCTGATGGCTGTAGATGCCTTGTTCGGCTACTGAGAGTTTAGCAGGGAACTAAGGCTGCTTCTCCTTCTGTGGTTCCTTGAACGCCAACGGGTTCGGGAACTTCGAGCGGGAACTCGTCGCCCACTATTGCGGGCTGGCGTTTGATCGACCTTAGCCGATCTTCTTTCATCACTAACGCGGCATCACACTCGGGACAGACATGAACCTGATATGTTTTGCCGTAGGCGGCGGCTTCGATTTCTTCTACCTTTTCGGGGTATTTTAGGTAGAAAGCGATCGCTTTTTCCACCAGCCCTGACATCGATTCTTCATCGATCGCGGCTTTGATTTTCAGTTGACGATGGACTCCAGGGGGAAGGTACAGTGTGACTTTTTGCTTGTCTTGCATATCACTAAATTGGTTTACCCGGGTATGTGTCTCTACTATAACCACTGTCTTTCTCTCCTGTCAAGATGGTAAGCTGTTATAACGGCATAATTGTAACATTTCTTTACAATTGTTGGGGAAGTGGGGTGTGGGGTGTGGGG
>NZ_JAQMSY010000162.1:0-49812 GCF_028329095.1 Microcystis sp. CS-574 | reverse complement strand
TCAAGGGTTGCGCTTGCTTTGGTTTAACCTGAGCGACTTAGTTTTTGCTGCGCTTTTTTTCTGGCTTGAGATTTTAGGTTCGACAGCAACTCCTTGATTGTTTTTTGAGTTACCCCTTGACAATCAAGACAGTCGCTACAATAATTGCTTATATTAATTTCTGATTAATTGCCAATTCATTGCCGACACAAGAGTTAAAGCGATAACAATTGATTGCTGTATGTAACAATATAAGAGGAGTTTATCTCAGGAGTTCCACAGTGATTAAAGAGCTAGACCGTATTACTGTTGATCCACAAATATGTCTTGGACAGCCAACGATTCGAGGAATGCGTATCACTGTGGGATTTGTTCTGAAACTGTTGGCTAGTCAGTTATCTATTCAGGAAGTCTTAGAGGCTTATCCAGAGTTAGAGGAGGAAGATATTCGTCAGGCTCTTAATTATGCAGCTTGGGCCGTATCCGATTATATCGTTAGCTTCACTTCGGCATGATTTCTTATTCCGAGGCTCTGCCTTGGAACACCATATCTAAGGCTCTACCTTAAACCAGTATTCAGGTAGAAACTGAAGGGATCGTTCCTCGGTAGAATATGGGAACGGGATAAAATTGTCAAATCCATATCTTCTCGTGCATCGATTGAAATATAGTTATTAATTAATATCCATCTCACAACAATTTAAATCATGAAAGGTATTCAGTATATTGTCGATGAAACAGGAGAAAAAACAGCAGTTGTTATCGATCTAAAAGAATGGGGTCAACTGTGGAATGAGTTTTATCAAAATTTACTCGATCGCTCTCCCGTAAACGAAGACTGGATAAATCGATCGCCTTTTCGAGAAAAATTAGATTAAGCTCTGGCATGGAATGCTAATCATCCACCGCAGTTATCAAATCTAGAATTACTAGAGAGCAAACTCTAAAATCATGAGTGAGGTTTTACTTGATTTATCAATAATAATCTAGAGAACTTTTAGAGAAACTACAAATGCTAGAAATTACCAAAAACTATGTATTAGACAAAGATCAAAAGCCGATTGCTGTTCAGATTCCCATTGCTGTATTTGAAAAAATCGAAGAAATCCTTGAGGATTACGGACTGGTAAAACTCATCGAAGAAGTTGAAAATGATCAAATCCTAGACAAAGAAAAAGCCTGGCAATACTGCCCGCATATACTGTAAAATCTATTTTATAGAAGTCTATAAAGAAATTGGCTAAATTACAATATAAATGCCTTATTTAAATCCCAATGCGACAATCCCACCAGCTAAATTAACCCAGTATTTGCTAGTTTTACAACCCAAAGATGATAAATCAGGCTTTCTGGCACAAGCGGGATATAATTTAGACAACTGGCAGGTATTGGAACAAGATTTAAGACGTATTCTTCTCAACGAGGCCACCTTAAATAAACAAACAAAGTTCGGTGATATTTATGAAATTAAAGGACTTTTACAAGGGGTGAACGGGATAAACTTACGAGTCTCTACCTATTGGATTATCGACTCACTTACGAAAGAAACAAGATTTGTGACTTTATTACCAGATTAAAAGAGTTAGACTATGAAATTTGATATGTTTTCCGAAGTTCAATTAACCGAAGATTTGCCAGAATCTAATTTGTCTTGTGGCACTCACGCGATTATCGTGGATTATTGTCCTAGACCCGAAGGCCAAGAGGATGGCTATGTTTTAGAAGTGTTAAATAATCAGGGAAAAGCCTATACAGTTATCGCTGTAGAAGTTTCCAAGATTAAATCAATTCAAAATCTTAAACAGGATGAATTTCAAATTATATAATTCTGTTATTCTTCGCTGTGATTTTCTAGAAAACTGAGGTTCAAGAAGCTTAACCCACCATCCTTTTTTTGTGTATGTCCCCAGGGATGACGACTGTTTTCAGTTTGTTACTCTCAAGCGCCAATGAAATATTTACCGTCCGCTCTTTGGTGAAAGTTAGATAAGTTAAAATCAAAGAGAATATCCCTATCGCTACAATCTCAACTATCAATGAATCTCCTGAAAGATAGTAAAAAAATTCGTTTTGTTGACCTCTTTTGTGGTTTGGGAGGGTTTCGAGTCGCAATTGAACAAGTTTGTCGCCAAAAAAACTTAGAATCTGATTGTGTTTTTTCCTGTGATATAGATAAAGATGCTCAGGCAATTTATCACGCTAATTTTGGCGACCAACCCCGGGGAGATATTACCGAAATCGCTGCCCTAGATATTCCCAATCACGATATTTTAATGGCAGGATTTCCCTGTCAACCCTTTAGTATTTGTGGTAATTTAAAGGGATTTGAAGATACCAGAGGCACGCTATTTTTTGAGATTGCTCGCATTTTAAAAGCCAAACAACCCGCAGCATTTATTCTGGAAAATGTCAAGCAATTGCAGGGACATCAACAGGGAAAAACCTTGCAAGTTATTCTCGATACTTTACAAGATTTAGATTACTATACCGATTATCGGGTTTTGAATGCTCTTAATTTTGGTTTACCGCAAAAACGGGAAAGGATTTTTATCGTTGGTTTCCGAGAAACTAGGGGTTTTATCTGGCCAAAACCAGCTTTATCTAGAACAAGTTTAACAGAAATCTTAGAGGAAAATGTTTCGGATTTTTATTATGCTTCCGAAAAAATTCAAAAAAGTCGCCTGCTGAAAAGAGAGGGAAAAAAACCTTATAGTGAACCGACTATCTGGCACGAAAATAAAGGAGGAAATGTCAGCGCTTATCCCTATTCCTGTGCCTTGCGAGCAGGAGCATCCTATAATTATTTGTTAGTGGATGGGAAAAGACGCTTAACAGCAAGAGAAATGCTCCGTTTACAAGGTTTTCCCGATGATTATCAAATTGTCGGCAGTTATCAAACTATGCGAAAATTAACCGGTAATAGTGTAGCGATTTCCTGCGTAGCTGCTGTGGTTAATTCTGTAATCGAGTCTTGGTTAGATATTGAGTAAGCATCAACTAATTCATTCTCGTTCAATCGACACCTTAGTTAAGTTTATTTTTGACTTAGGAGTTTTAGATAGTGGTAATTATTCAAGACGCTTTTAATTCCCTATATAGACAGTAAAATACTAGGAGATTATAGCCTGTTTAAGTCCTAATTTATGTCTCTAAAATTAGCTGACCCATTGCCTTGAGAATTTGGAGCAGATTAATTGCTGATTCAGGATACATTAAATTAAGTTCTGGCATTATTTGATAAGTGGGGTTAGTTTCTTGTCTGAGATAGACGAACATATATTGTAAGCCATTAGTTGCTAATCCCCAAACTGAGGGTTGTCTTTCTAAGCTATTGTAGGCATAAGTCAATAATTGAGGTAATCCCTGACGCACTTCGATTCCACTCTCTTTAGCTTCAATGACTAAAATCCAAAAAGGGATATCATTGACAGTTGCTATCGAATTATTCACCGTGACAATATCAAACCATCCGCTAATAGTTTTATCTTCATCCACAAGGATAATATTATCAATCCCTTCTTCAACCCTAATCTTAATCGGATAACGATAAAAACCCGCTAACCGCAATAGGGGAAATAGGGTTAAAACTTTAACTTGTCCTTCTGATGCTTTATCTTCCATCAAATAGGGTCGAAAATCGTTGCGGATTTGAACAAGTTCTAATTTTTCTGCCTCGCTGACGGTTTCCAATGTTAAAAGCTCTGTAAATGAAACATCTTCAAGCTTTTCTTGGAAATTAAGATGACGTTGAACATCCGCAAGGGTTAGTTTACTCGTTTTGAGGGTAAGCATTGATTGAGCAAGCAGTACATCGCTGTTCCCATGATAGCGGAAAATAGGTTTCTCGGCTGTTCTTGCTAACAAAATAAGCCAAGACAGAAACACAAATTTAACAATAAAGTTGCTGGGTGGGGTGCGGATTGTTAATGTTGGTTTTTTAAAAGAATTGGTCGCCTTCTAACGCACTTTACACTCGTCGGCCTTTTTTGGGACTGTTAACCCCTATCTCTATAGGTGAGTTAGCAATGGGTAACTAGAATAATAAAGGAGAACCATTGCCGAAAAACGAGAACGCTATGCCAGAAGAAACTATTTGGATTATCACCGCAGAAGATACCCCCGTCACCCCCGATAAAGATGCCAAAGGAAACGACACCTATGACAATCCCTGGGACACGAGGAAAATTATCACCGAAGCTGCGACTCGCGGCGTAAAAGTGAGCATAGAGAAGTTAGAGACAGAACTTTCCCATTTTCTCCAGCTTATCGGCAAAGTCTTCAATCAAGCACAGAAACAGGTCAACGAGCAAACCGGTTTTAAACTCGATGAAGTAGAGCTTTGCGTAGAGATTACCGGGGAGGGTGAGGTAAAATTATTAGGGACGGGGATTAAGACCGGCACCAAAGGCGGATTAACCTTAAAATTCAAGCGAGACGAGAAAAACACACCGACCGCAGACTAATGGCGAACTGGGGATTATTTATCGGGATAAATCAATATAAGCGCTTGAAACCGCTCAAATGTGCCAAGCAGGACGCGGTAGAGATGGCGCGTTATTGTCGTGACGAGATTAATTTTGAGGAAGTTTTCCTGTTTACCGATGAGTCTGACCCAATAACCGCGCCGAATGGTTCCCAACAGGAGACGAAACCGACGTACACAAATCTAATGGCTTTCCTGCACGACTTTTTCGAGTCGCAACGCTTAGAAACCGGCGATAATTTCTGGTTTTTCTTCAGTGGCCACGGATTACGCCATCAGGGACAGGATTATCTCGTTCCCAGCGAGGGACACCCAACCTTAATCGAACAGACGACCATTTCCCTCAATTACGTTACCCAACGTTTACGGAGATGCGGTGCAGATAATATCATTCTCTTTCTCGATACCTGTCGCAACGAGAACGATTTTAGCAATAAATCCGTAGGCTGGCAAAAGCAACAGGGAGTGATAACCATCGCTTCCTGTAGTCCGACGGAGGAATCCTACGAAATTCCCGAACTACAACAGGGTTCCTTTACCTATTCACTTCTAGAGGCTTTACGAATCCAAGGAGAAAATAACTGCGCTACGGTAGAAAGACTCTGTAATCGTCTCCGCGAAAGGATTCCAGAAATCAACCGACAACACAACAAACCCCCGCAAACCCTCCATTCTATTGTCGAACCGCATTATAAAAATCATCTGATTCTGTTACCGAAACAGGCAAAGACTCCCGATATAGAGTTATTGCGAGTGGAAGCTTTAGAGTTGGAAGTGGAGGGAAAGCTAGAGGAAGCGCGACAGTTGATGAGACGAGTTCTGGCTTTGGATACAACCAGACCTAAATACTGGCAAGATTACGACAGAATTAATCGAAAATTAGCACAACAACCCGTCCCACCGTCCCCTAAAACGGAACCGATAAATGGCGAGTCGGCGAAAACGATAACAGAAACCCCGAAACCCGCACCACCCCCAGAAATCGAACTAAAAAGCGAGAAAGGAATCGATTACAGGAAGCTACGGGATTTGCTGAAACAACAGCAATGGAAAGAAGCGGACGAGGAAACCGCAACAGTGATGCTACAGGCTGCCAACCGAACAAAAGAGGGATGGTTACGGGTAGAAGATATCGATAATTTTCCCTGCGAGGATTTGCGAACCATTGACCAATTATGGGTTAAATATAGTGGCGGTCGCTTTGGTTTTTCCGTGCAGGCGAAAATCTACCGCGAACTCGGTGGGACGCGGGAGTATAATGAAAGAGTTTGGAACGCTTTCGGAGATAGAGTAGGCTGGCGAGTGAATAATATCTGGATATACTACAAAGATGTTACTTTTGACCTAAAAGCACCCCAGGGACACCTCCCGCTAATATTTTCTCGAGGTTGGTTGTGGTATTTTTGGCGAGGTTGTGGGTCTCTTCTCTCGCGTCGAGACTTGTAAAATGTAACATATAAAGGTTACAGCCAATTTTTAAGAATCACATATAACATGAAAGTTAGAGATGTAATTAGATTACTAGAACAAGATGGATGGTATTTATCGAGAACAAGGGGAAGCCACCGACAATTCAAACATTCTCTGAAATCAGGTTTAGTTACTGTTCCGGGTAAGCTGTCCGATGATTTAGCGATTAAGACTTTACGGAGTATTTTCAAACAAGCTCAATTGAATAAATATCTAGAAGAAGGAGACAATAACTAATGCGTTACGCGATTATTATCGAAAAAGCTGAAAATAACTATTCCGCTTATGTTCCCGATTTACCCGGTTGTGTTACTACCGGTAAAACCCTAGAGGAAATCACAGAAAATATGAAAGAAGCAATTCAATTTCATCTGGATGGTTTACAAGAGGAAGGTCTGCCAATTCCGCAACCAGCCACCTATTGCGAGTATATTGAAGCGTAACCGATCACCTGCATCCTGTCCGCGACTTTTATCTGTTAACATGGAACTGTAAACATATTACTAATGCTCAAATTCAGAAAAAACTTCTCAATATATGCGCGGATTTCGGCTACAAATTACCGCTAATCTGTACACCTTATGAGTTAATGGGAGAATGAGCTATGTGGGAAGATGAAATACTCGAAGAAATTCATAAGATTAGAGAAGAACACGCCAAGTCTTTCAACTACGATATAAAAGCGATTTGCGCCGATTGGAGGGAGAGACAAGCGAAAAGTGGTAGAAAATTAGTTCGGTTAAATACCGCCCAAAACATGACAAAAAATAGCGAAAATGATACTATTGAGAGAACCAAATGCTAGAAATTAACAAAAGCTATGTATTAGACAAAGATCAAAAGCCGATTGCCGTTCAAATTCCCATTGCTGAATTTGAAAAAATCGAAGAAATCCTAGAGGATTACGGACTAGGAAAACTCATCGAAGAAGTTGAAAATGATCAAATCCTAGACAAAGAAAAAGCCTTACAATATTTAGAATTGCTTAAAAATAAAAATGTAGAAGGTTGAATATAACAAGAGATTTTTAAAAGAATTAACCTCTTTGCCAAAGCACATACAATCTCGTATTGAGTTGATCGTATTTTCCGAGTTAGAAACTGACAATCCTTTTGAATTAGGCTATCTCGATAAAATGAAAGGACATAAAGATAAATATAAAATTAGAGTTGCAGATTATAGGATTGGCCTGACTATTGATAAACCCAATCAAACCATCATCTGTCAACGGGTCGCACATCGTAGAGAAATTTACAAAACTTTTCCTTGATAGAAAAATACCGCTATCTTTATCTGTCAATTGCTTTCTAATCATTTTAATCGATGAACAGGGAAATTGGAACTTTGAATTATGAAAAAATCACCTTCGGAAATGACTAACGCAGAACTCCGTCAGTATCTTTCGGAACATCGAAACGAAGAAGCTATTTTTAGTGAAGCACTAGAAGTATTATTAAGCCGAAAAAAAGACGGGTTTAACTATCCCGCACCTCAAACGATGTCCTATAAAGAAATAGAAACGATTTTCAAGGAAAAATTAAATCAAATAATTGAGGAATAGAAATCGTGCGTTATGCGATTATTATCGAAAAATTGCGATCGCCGATTTTGTAGGGTGCTTTAACGTAGTGTAACGCACCGCTAACTTTAATCATCGTGGGTTATCAATCAAGATAGATTATGATCTGAAATAGCAAACAGTACAAACCCTTGAATTTCCCATGACATTGACAACTGAGGATACTCAAGACAACCAACAACAGATCACTGAGTTACGAGAATTAAAAAAGTAACTTGAGCAATTTAACTAAAAATTCGATAACTATCAAAAAGCTACACAATGGGTAGTTCAGTTAGCATTTAGCTTAATTGCAGCCGCTACTGTAACTGTGATTGTCTCAACTGTGCTAGGTAATACTAAATCCGTTGAGTATAGGCTACATATCAGGATAGGCAAGAGGAGGAATAAATAATCAGTCTTTAATAACCGGATTTAGTAAGTACCTAAGCAAAATTAATTATGCAAGAACTCTAGTAATCAGTGGACATCTTCAATAATTAAGATTTTAGCTTGGTTGAGAGTTTGAACATTTGTACTAAAATTTCCAAGACGCAGTTTAAATCCCTGACAGCTTATAAACTTGAAACTTTAGCCGCTTAAATCGCACCATTGAGGGGAAATCCCCCTTAACTAGGTACGGTAAGCCCCTAGGAGCCGACGAACTGGTCAATCTAGAATAATCTCTAGAGTATAAAAGTAATCTCTTATAGAAAATGCAGCCAACCAATCCACAACAATTTACAGAAAAAGCTTGGGAGGCAATCGTCAAAACGCCGGACATTGCCAAACAGAACAGCCAGCAACAAATCGAAAGCGAACATCTAATGAAAGCCCTTCTTGAACAGGAGGGATTAGCGGGCAGTGTCTTTAGTAAAGCTAATATTAGTCTAGCCCGTTTGCGGGATCGAACCGATGACTTTATCCGTAGTCAACCGAAAATCTCTAACCCCGGCGACTCGATTTATTTAGGTCGTAGTTTAGATAGTTTACTCGATCGAGCGGAAAATTATCGCCGAGAATTTGGAGATGACTTTATCTCGATCGAGCATTTAATTTTAGGTTACGCTAAAGATGATCGCTTCGGGAAAAATATTTTTCAAGAATTCGGACTTACCGAAAACAAACTCAAAGAAATTATTCAACAAGTCAGAGGTAGTCAAAAAGTGACCGATCAGAATCCAGAAGGCAAATACGAAGCCCTAGAAAAATACGGACGGGATCTAACCCAATTGGCACGGGAAGGTAAATTAGACCCAGTAATTGGACGAGATGACGAAATCCGTCGCACCATTCAGATCCTCTCGCGTCGGACTAAAAATAACCCGGTTTTAATCGGGGAACCGGGAGTAGGAAAAACCGCCATTGTCGAAGGATTAGCCCAGCGGATTATTAACCGCGATGTGCCAGAATCTCTTTTAGATCGGGCTCTCATTTCTCTCGATTTAGGCGGCTTAATTGCGGGAGCAAAATATCGCGGAGAGTTTGAGGAAAGATTAAAAGCTGTCCTCAAGGAAGTCACCGATTCCCAAGGCAATATCATCATGTTTATTGACGAAATTCATACCGTTGTCGGTGCGGGAGCCACTCAAGGGGCAATGGATGCGGGCAATTTATTAAAACCAATGTTAGCCCGGGGTGAATTGCGTTGTATTGGGGCCACTACCCTCGATGAATACCGCAAATATATCGAAAAAGATGCGGCGTTAGAAAGACGCTTCCAAGAGGTTTTAGTAGATGAACCAAATGTGGTCGATACTATTTCGATTCTTCGCGGTCTTAAAGAACGTTATGAGGTGCATCATGGCGTAAAAATTGCTGATAATGCTTTAGTGGCAGCGGCACTGCTTTCTAATCGTTATATTAGCGATCGCTTTTTGCCCGATAAGGCCATTGATTTAGTTGATGAAGCAGCGGCCAAATTGAAAATGGAAATCACTTCTAAACCGGAAGAACTCGATGAAATTGATCGCAAAATTCTCCAGTTAGAAATGGAAAGACTTTCCCTACAACGGGAGTACGATCCAGCTTCGCGAGAACGGTTAGAAAAGTTAGAAAAAGAACTGGCTAACCTCAAGGAAGAACAATCGGGATTAAATGCCCAATGGCAAGGAGAAAAAGAGATTATCGATAGAGTTCGTGGAGTTAAAGAAGCGATCGAACAAGTTAATCTAGAAATTCAACAGGCCGAACGAGATTATGACTATAATCGTGCCGCCGAATTAAAGTTCGGAAAATTAACCGATCTGCAGCGGCAAATGTCCGCCCTAGAAACCCAATTGGCCGACAAACAAACCACTGGTAAAAGTTTATTAAGGGAAGAAGTTCTCGAATCGGATATCGCCGAAATTATCTCGAAATGGACGGGAATTCCTCTCAATAAATTAATCGAATCGGAAAAAGAAAAACTCCTCAATCTGGAAGACGAATTACACGAAAGTGTCATCGGTCAAGAAGAAGCGGTCACAGCCGTAGCCGAAGCGATTCAACGTTCCCGCGCTGGTTTATCAGATCCCAACCGTCCCACGGCCAGCTTTATTTTTCTCGGTCCGACGGGTGTTGGTAAGACAGAATTAGCGAAAGCTCTAGCACGCAATCTCTTTGACACGGAAGAGGCTCTAGTTCGCATCGATATGTCGGAATACATGGAAAAACACAGCGTTTCCCGTCTCATGGGTGCGCCTCCGGGATACGTCGGCTACGATGAAGGAGGCCAATTAACCGAGGCAATCCGGCGTCGTCCCTACTCTGTCATCCTCTTTGATGAGATTGAAAAAGCCCATCCCGACGTTTTTAACGTTATGTTACAAATCCTTGACGATGGGCGCTTAACCGACTCTCAAGGTCATCTGGTTGATTTCAAAAATACCATCATTATTATGACCAGTAATATCGGTTCTCAATACATTTTAGACGTGGCTGGTGATGAGTCTCGTTACGAGGAAATGCAGGCACGAGTGATGGAAGCAATGCGGAATAGTTTCCGTCCCGAATTTCTCAATCGTATCGATGAAACGATCATTTTCCATAGTTTACAAAAAGCGCAACTGCGATCGATTGTCAAACTACAGACAGCCAATCTCAGCGACCGCTTGATGGAACAAAAATTAGCCCTGAAACTTGCCGATATTGCCCTCGATTATCTAGCAGAAATTGGTTACGATCCAGTGTACGGTGCGCGACCCCTAAAACGGGCAGTACAAAGATATGTGGAAACTCCGATCGCTAAGGCAATTCTGCGCGGCGAATTTAAAGGGGGAGACACGATTTTTGTCGATGTGGCCGATGAAAGATTGACCTTTAAACGGTTAGCTTCCCCGGTAGTAACTGCTTAATTAAGTAGGGTTGGCTGAAAATTACTAGAAGCCTTACTAGAAAACGGTTTTGGGACTTTTTTAGTCAAAAAAGTCCCAGAGACAAACGTTGAGAAATCGAGGGGACTTTTTCAGCAAACCCTAGATCGTGATATTGGCCTCTTTCAGTTTACAGGCAGCGATCATGGCTTCAGCCCTACCGCGTTTCCTCAAGGGAACATCGACCCATGCAGTGAATTTATTGGCCGCATTCCAAAGACTTTGGCCGTGACGAATTAATACAAGTTTTGACATGGGTTTTCTTGGGAAGTGGGGAGATGGGGAAGTGGGGTGTGGGGTGTGGGGAGAATAAATAGAAATAATCTCCTGTCTCCTGTCTCCTGTCTCCTGTGTCCTGACTCCTGACTCCTAGAACTTAGGGAATCCTGTGAATTTTGAGGAAATTAGTGCCTTTAGTTTTCTGCATGGGAATTCCCGCCATAATCAGGATTTTATCGCCGGATTGGGCTAGATTTTTCTGAAGCAGAATTGATTCCGTTTGCTTTAACACATCCTCAAAGACGGACACCTGATGATCAAGAAGAATCGGGATCACACCCCAGACTAGATTGAGACGGTGATAGACTCGTTTGTTGGGAGTCATGGCAATGACAGGAACCGAGGGACGTTCCTTAGAAGCCAGTAGCGAAGTGTAGCCAGAGGTGGTAAAAGTGACAATATAACGGAGATCAAGGGTTTGATCGATCGCCACTAAAGCCTCACTGAGAGCGTGAGTTTCATCGGACTGATTGGGGGGAGCATTATCAAACTTCACATCCGCTTCCACATCATGGGCGATTTTGGCCAACATAGCCACAGCTTTGACGGGAAAATCTCCCACTGCTGATTCCCCCGATAACATCACCGCATCGGTTCCATCGATAATCGCATTAGCCACATCACTAGCCTCGGCCCGAGTCGGTCGGGGATTGTTAATCATGCTTTCTAACATCTGGGTGGCAGTGATGACGGGAATAGTTTTCATGTTGCAGAGTTTGATAATGCGTTTTTGCAACATGGGGACTTTTTCGGGACTTAATTCTACCCCCAAATCGCCCCGGGCCACCATAATTCCGTCACATTCCTCGATAATTGACTCCAAATTTTCGATCGCTTGCGGTTTTTCAATTTTAGCCATCACTGGCACATCCCCATGATTTCTCTCGGCTAAAAATGCCTTAATCGCCTTGATATCTTCTCCTTTACGAACAAAACTCAGGGAAACCCAATCAACCCCCTGAGCAAGACCAAATTCTAGGTCTTGTTTGTCTTTTTCGGTCATGGAAGGTAAGCGCAAATTGAGACGGGGTAGATTAACTCCCTTGCGACTCTTGAGAATTCCTCCCTCCAATACTTGACATTTTAGATCTTTTCCGTTAATTTCAACGATTTTTAGCTCTAATAAGCCATCATCAAGGAGAATTTGCTCACCTAGCTGTGCTTCCTCGGCCAGATAGGGATAATCGATCGAAACGGTGTTCGGTTCTCCCCGATACTCATCCATGGGTACAAGGGTGAGATAGTCGCCGTCGTTGATGGTAATCGAACCATTGGGGAGATTACCGACGCGAATTTTCGGCCCTTGTAAATCTTGCAGGAGAGTGATCGGATTGTCTAATTCTTGAGAAATTTGCCGTAAAAGGCTAACAACTCTCGCATGATCTTCGTAGCTACCGTGGGAAAAGTTTAGCCGCGCTACATTCATCCCCGCACCGATCATTTCCTTGAGGACTTCTGGCGAATTACTGGCAGGGCCGATCGTGGCTACGATCTTAGTTCTATGGGTAATAATTGACATGGAACCCTTACTAATCGATCTTGGGACGATTACATGATATTCACTTTAGGTTAACTAACGGTGAAGCGAAAAACAAATTAAGCTTTTCCACAGACTTGCCATCGCTCCCGGTCCTCTCCTGAGCAGTCAGGAGTCAGCTATCAGCAGCAACCGTTGAGAGCTTTCACGGTAGGATAAACTAATAACCATCTCCGCTCGTTTAGATTTCCTTATGACCAACACATTAGACGATAAAGCCATAGTCAAGGACTATTTTAACGCCACGGGATTCGATCGCTGGCGCCGGATTTATGGGGATGGCGAAGTTAACAAAGTACAAAAAGATATTCGCATCGGTCATCAACAGACGATTGATACCGTTATCGGTTGGTTAGAAAGTGATGACAATTTGCCTAATCTCTCGATCTGTGATGCCGGTTGTGGAGTCGGTAGTCTTAGTATTCCCCTCGCTCAAGCGGGCGCAACTATTTTCGCCAGTGATATTTCTGAGAAAATGGTGACAGAAGCCAAGGAAAGAGCAGCCAAAGAGTTAGCAGATACCAGTAAACTCACCTTTGCCGTTCAAGATTTAGAAGCATTAACCGGCCAATATCACACAGTCATCTGTCTTGATGTTCTCATTCACTATCCCACAGAAGAAGCCTTAGGCATGATTAAACACTTGGGAACCCTAGCTCAATCCCGTTTAATCCTCAGTTTTGCCCCTAAAACCTGTTTATTAACCATTCTCAAGAAAATTGGTCAATTTTTCCCCGGTCCGAGTAAAACCACTCGCGCTTATCAACACAAGGAAAAAACTATTATCGCCGCTTTAAACGAAAATGGCTTTAAAATTGAACGGACGAGTATGACTAGCACTCGTTTCTATTTTTCCCGTATCCTCGAAGCTGTCCGCAGTGAATAAATAATGGCAGTCACCACCAGCAAATTAATCGAGTGGAAACAGCAAAAACGCGCGATTGTCACCCTCACAGCTTGGGATTATCCGATCGCGCGACTGCTCGATCGGGCAGGAATTGATATTATCTTGGTAGGTGATTCCTTAGCTATGACCGCTTTGGGCTATCCTACCACTTTACCGATCACCCTCGAGGCGATGATTCACCACGCGGCGGCCGTGTCTCGCGGGGTAAAACAAGCTTTAGTTGTCTGTGATTTGCCTTTTCTCAGCTATCAGGAAAGTGTCAGTCAGGCAATTCACTCCGCCGGAAGGATGTTAAAGGAAGCGGGAGTGCAAGGGGTAAAATTAGAGGGAGGTTATCCCGCTATGATCGAGACTATTAGCCGTTTAACCGAGATAGGCATCCCTGTTATGGGTCATATCGGATTAACTCCCCAGTCAGTCCATCGGTTAGGATACCGTCAGCAGGGAAAAACTCCATCGGAGGCACAAAGATTAATCGAGGAAGCTTTAGCCTTGGAGAAAGCGGGAGTATTTGCCCTGGTTTTGGAACATATTCCCGCCAATTTAGCCGCTACTATTACCGATAAATTGACTATCCCGACGATTGGTATCGGTGCGGGGGAAGATTGTGATGGTCAGGTGTTAGTAACGGCGGATATCCTAGGATTAACCGAAAAAGCTCCCCCTTTTGCCAAAGTTTATGCTAATTTAAGCGAGACAATTACAAAAGCAGTGGTAGAATTTGCCAAGTATGTGAGGAGAAATGAATAGCGGCGAAAAAGCTACCTTTGGGGCCGGCTGTTTTTGGAAAACCGAGGACGCATTTCGGCGTTTATCGGGGGTTTTTGCGACTTCTGTGGGTTATATGGGGGGACATTTTCCCAATCCTAGTTATCTCGATGTCTTATCGCGAATTACCGGTCATGCGGAAGTGGCACAAATTGAATATAATCCCCAAGAAATAAGCTACGAGGCGTTATTAGCCGTTTTTTGGTCAATCCATGATCCGACTCAGTTAAATCGCCAAGGACCGGACCGGGGAGAACAATATCGATCGATTATTTTTTATCACACCCCGGAACAAAAGTTAATCGCCACTGCTTCCAAGCGTCAACTACAACTATCGGGAAAGTTTCAGCAAGATATCGTTACTTTGATCGAACCCGCAGGAGATTATTATCTGGCCGATCAGTCCCATCAACAGTATTTGGAGAAAAAACAGGCTCGATCGGTCGAGGATTTCCAGAAGAAAATATCAAGACAGGATCGGGGTATAATGTAAAATTGCTTTCGCAGGAGATCAGGAAAAATGCCCGAGGCGGTCGGAGTCATTCAAACGTTGGGTTTTCCCCCCGTTTTAGCGGCGGCGGATGCCATGGTTAAAGGGGGACGAGTCACCCTAGTTTATTTTGATCTAGCGGAAAGGGGCGAATTTTTGGTGGCGATTCGCGGTCCGATTTCCGAGGTTAAACCGGCAGTAGAGGCAGGATTAGCGGCGGCGATGACCGCTTTTGGTGGTAATGTGGTCAGTCATTACATCGTACCGAATCCTCCAGAAAATGTACTGGCGGTTTTACCAGTGCAGCATACGCCTAAGTCGGACCGTTTTCGCAGTTAATTTCCCTAGCGATTAGCCCCAAACTAGACTATAGTTAAAGACTGGAAAATAGATTGGATTCTATCAATTAAACTTATCTGATTTTTGTTATTAGGAGTTAATTTATGACAGCCCAACCCGCGGTGGGATCGATCGAGACCAAAGGTTTCCCCGGTATTCTAGCGGCCGCCGATGCGATGGTAAAAGCAGGACGGATCACGATTGTTGGTTATTTAAGGGCAGGAAGCGCCCGTTTTACCCTCAATATTCGTGGGGATGTACAGGAGGTAAAAACCGCTATGGCTGCCGGCATTGAAGCCGTCAATAAAACCGAGGGGGCAGCTTTAGAAACCTGGGTAATTATTCCCCGTCCTCACGATAACGTGGTGGCTATTTTACCAATCGATTATAGCGAGGCAGTGGAACCTTTTCGTGCTGCTGCCGACGGTGCGATGGCACCAATCCGTCGTTAATCTTCAAGGTCAATTTTTTGTTACTGGTTGGAACTTGTCTAGTTCCAACTTAGTTTTTAGGGATGATTTAAGTTTTAGTCAGAAAACCGAATTTGATAATTGCTGCAACAGTTGCACCGATAACAGTGACTATCAAAGCCCATATTTGAGCCGTTGCCCTTTCTTTCAAGTCTTTGACATCTTCTTTGAGTTGGGAAACTTCGGCCTCTATTTTCGGTAATACTTCTAGTTTTGTTTCGATTCGCTCTAACCGATTGTCAAGTTTAGCGAGAATATCTTTTAAGTCAGTTTCAATGATAATAGGGTTACTCATGGGGAGATTCTTCTTTTGGGGACTAGGGGGGATCAATTTGTGTTAACAGTTCCTCTGCTAGATCAATAAACAAGTCTTTTTTGCCAATTTTAAGACTTAAGGGATCATCGGTAACTATCCAGCCATCTTTGATTAGGGCGTGTTTTACACAATCATGGAAAATATCTTTGGCAGGCATTTTTTTATGGTTCGGCGATCGCGTTATTTAGCCAGTGACCAATAGTCTCGATTAGGTTGGGACGGATAGAGGGGAATTTTTCTGACTTGAAGCAACGTGCTAGTTGATTGATTCTTAAAAAATCAGTATCTTGAGTAAAAATCACGCGACCATTGGATAAAGCAAATTGCAATTGTATTTCATCGGACATTCAATTGTTTCATTTAAAAGAGCAAGCTTTAGGAAAATTGTCTGAGCAATTTTTTGATAATTGACCACTGTTACATTTGGTAAATCGAGGAGTTGATCAAAATTTATCCACATAACCCACCTCCTGTTCTGTTTTACTATTATACCATGCTCACACAGAACCTAGAAGAGCCATGATTGGTTATCTGCTATGAATAATAAGCTGTCCGTGTATTTAAACTGCTTGTTGAGATGAGACAAGGGGCAATAGTAAAGGGATTGGGGGAGATTGTTGCTAATCTAAGGATAGGCGGTTAAAATGCGTCTTAGCTTATAATGTCCAACTGGCAAAGCATTAAACCACCATCACTGCTACCGAATCACCAGCGCCTTTGTTGAGTATTCGACCCAATTACCCTAAAAATTCTATTCACCCCTAAATTCTGACTTTTAAATGAGGCTGAGGTCGATTTTTTAAGCATTATTGACCTTCTCACCTCTAAGAGCCGAAAATAAACAGAGACGACCTAAACCCAAGATTGCTGGTGAGAAGTTTTCCTGACTGGGTGCCTCTAGATGGCAGCCAGCAAATTCTTGCTGAATTTCTGTTAGAAAATAGGGCCAAATGGTTAAGAAAAAATTACCGCTAAAAATTATTTGATCGATATCTTTAAGACTTTTTTGCTGTTTTTCTAACAAATCATTAACTTTTTGTCTTAAATTATCTAGATATGGCATAATGACCTTCTTATTTAAATCCAGGCGACTGACCGTCCAAGTATGACCAGCTAGAGAGGAGGTAAATTCGCTTTCTTCTTGCAGGATTAATTTAGTTAATCTAGCGGCTGCCAGTAAAGATTTTTTTAAGGGATTAGTATCGGTGAGATCGGAGAGCGAAAGCGGCAAAAAAGAACGCCAGAGAGGATAAATTAACTGAGAGAGTATGGCCTGTTCATAGGTGTTTTCCCCGTAGTTAAAATGGCTTAGAGCAATTGCTGGACGGGATAAAGAGCAAGTTTGCCGTGGCACTTCCAGCAGCGCTAAAGTGGTAGTCTCTCGTTTACCTTCGATCACCAGTAGGGTTTGGGGTTGGGGTTGGTCGCTAGTGGGAATATAGGCCAGAGCAGTAGCGATCGCTGTTTCCAGACTAGAGAGGCGATCGGGGGGTATTAGTTGCGCTGTGAGAAGGGCTTTTTTTAGGTCATCCGTGGGGGTTTCCCCGTCATCGGTAATAATAATAGCTTCTAATCGCTCTAGGGCTTCCCAGAGCCAAGAATCGGTGCTAAAATCCCGATTAGATAGCCAGCTAATTAGATATTCTTCCACCTGAGAGCAGGGTAAGAGATCGCTCGTTCCCGTTGCTAGACTCCAAGAAAGAGGATAAAAATCGATCAATCCTTGGCTTTCCCGAAAAAAGACGATTTTCACCCCTGGTGGTTGTACCTCCATTCCCAGAGACCAACGGACAACTTCAGGGGTTCGATCGGGGGATAATAAAGGAAAAAGAAGCGCTTTGGCCGATTCTAAATGTTGACGAGTGGCGATAATTGTCTCGGAAGTAACTTCTTGCGGGTTAACTAGAGATGAAATCACCTTGGCAAGAATCCGATCGATCTCGGTCAGTAGAGAGGAAAAATCCTGTTTATCGGTCACTAGATAAATAAAAATACCCACAACTGTCTATTGTAGAATCACTCACTTGAAACGAACAAAATTTAAATATTAAACTATGGAAGAAAAACGCTATCCTGCCGAAAAATCGGCAGAGATTCAAAAATTATTGGATACAGCCACCTTATTGGTCGGTTTACCCCCTGAAACCATCGATAAAGTTACTTCTCATGTTGTCACCCGCACTCATCCTGCTAATCGGGCGATTTTATTAGAAAATGATTGGGGGGGGTCAGTTTACTTTATTCTGGATGGTTGGGTGAAAATTCGTACTTACAATATGGATGGCAAAGAAGTCACCTTAAATATCCTCGGTAAAGGGGAAATAGTCGGAGAAATGGCCGCTTTAGAAGAATCTACCCGCTCCACCGATGCTATCACCTTAACCACGGCCACAATTAGCAGTATTCCCGCCCAAGATTTTGTTAATCTGCTCAAATCGGAGCCTTTAGCGGGAATTCGTCTTTCTCAGTTAATGGCCAAGCGTTTGCGTCAAGTTAACCAGCGTTTACGTTTGCGCGAGGCCGATAGTCTCTCCAGAGTCGCCGATACTTTACTCTTTTTAGCCGAAGGTCAAGGAGAAAAAAGCGGTCAGGGTGCGATAATTCCTAATTTACCTCACCGGGAATTGAGTGGTATTAGTGGACTGGCCCGGGAAACCGTGACCCGATCCTTGACTAAATTGGAGAAAAAAGGCCTGATTCAACGAGAGCAGGAATCTCTCTGTATTCCCGATCTGGCCGCTTTAGAAAAAGCGATCGCCTAAATTCAGTTATCAGTTATCAGTTATCAAAGACTGATTATCTATTCCTCCTATTGCCTATTGTCTGTTGCCTGTTGCCTATTGCCTTTTGCCTGTCCTGATATGTAGCCTGTACTCAACGGATTTAGTATGACTGAAAAATTAACCGGTTTTGGAGTGGTGCTGGTGACAACGGCCAGCGAAACGGAAGCGGAACACCTAGCGATCGCCTTACTTAACGAGCGCCTGGCCGCTTGTGTCAGTATTTACCCGATGCGTTCCATTTATCGTTGGCAGGGACAGATTGAAAACGAGCGCGAATGGCAATTAGTGATTAAAACCGATTTAAAGCAGTTTGAGCAGTTATCGGCGAAGATACAGGAACTTCATAGCTATGCCGTCCCAGAAATCATCGCTTTACCGATTGTGGCGGGTTCTCAGACCTATTTAGACTGGTTAGCCTCCCATACCAGTGGGGTGTCAGAATAGACCAATCGGCAACTTGAGCGAAAAAAATCTATATAATTCTTAATAAACTATCTCAGGAAGCGCAAAAAGTTTTAATCTAGATGCTGATTAAATGTTTAAACATCTGGTTTTAAGACCGATCGCCTCCACGATTGGAGAACTCAGCACATCGTCAAGGGAGATAGTTAAAATCCAATGAGTCTTAAGGCAAGCGGTGGCAGCTCCTTAGCGCGTCCCCAACTCTATCAAACCGTCCCGGTATCTGCCATTACCCAAGCAGAACAACAAGACCGCTTTCTCGATAAACCCGAACTCAACGAACTGATCGCCTACTTCCAATCGGGGAGCAAGCGTTTAGATATTGCCCAAACGCTCACCCGGAACTCCGATTTGATCGTCTCGCGGGCAGCTAACCGGATTTTTACCGGTGGTTCCCCCATGGCCTACCTAGAAAAACCCCCCGTGGAAGAATTGGCCCTGGTGGGTGCGGGTAAAATGATCAACGTCCAGGAAGGGATGAAATTAGGAACCGTTACCTACGCTGAAAGCGGCTCTGGTGGCGGTGGTGGCTTCCTCGGTGGTTTAAAAGGGATTTTCGCCTCTAGCGGCCCGATTCCCCCCGGATTCCGACCGATTAACGTCTCTCGTTACGGTCCGAGCAATATGCAGAAGTCCCTCCGGGATTTATCCTGGTTCCTGCGTTATATTACATACGCGATCGTCGCTGGTGATACCAGTATCCTGATCGTTAATACCCGCGGTTTAAGGGAAGTTCTCGAAAATGCCTGTTCTATTGATGCCACCATCGTGGCCCTACAGGAAATGCGGGCCGCTTCGATCGAGTATTTCCAAAGAGACAAGGATGCGGCCACTTTAATCAGTGACTATTTCAATATCCTACTAGGGGAATTAAAAGCCCCCACCCCCTCTAATAAACTGCGTCAGCGTCCCAGTAGTGACCAACAGGGTTTAAGTCTTCCCCAAAGCTACTACAATGGCGCCGAAAAACGGCAAAAGTTTGTCATGAAAACCGGTTTATCGGAGTCGGAAAAATCTTCGATTATTAAGGCAGCCTACAGACAAATTTTTGAACGGGACATCACCCGCGCCTATAGTCAGTCCATTTCTGACCTAGAATCGAAGGTGAAAAACGGCGACATCTCGATGAAAGAATTTGTCCGTCGTCTCGGTAAATCGCCTCTCTATCGTAAACAGTTCTTTGAACCTTTTATCAATAGTCGCGCTCTAGAATTGGCTTTCCGTCATTTCCTCGGTCGCGGTCCTTCCTCCCGGGAAGAAGTGCAGAAATACTTCTCGATCGTCTCTAGCGGCGGTTTAGGGGCGTTAATCGATGCTTTAGTGGATTCTCAGGAGTATTCCGACTATTTCGGCGAAGAAACCGTTCCCTATCTCCGGGGTTTGGGTGCAGAAGCACAGGAATGTCGTAACTGGGGGATGCAGATCGACCTGTTTAACTACAGCGCACCTTTCCGCAAAGTTCCCCAATTTATCACCACCTTTGCTAAATACGATCGCCCCTTACCGGATCAGCACGTTTACGGTTCCGGAAATGACCCCCTAGAAATCCAATTTGGGGCAATTTTCCCGAAAGAAACCCGCGAACCTAGTTCTAGTCCCGCTCCCTTCAGTAAGGATACCAAACGTATCCTCATCCACCGCGGACCGGCGACTAATAACCAAAATAGCAACCCCGGCGCCCGAGGTGAATTCCCCGGTACTTTGGGACCGAAAGTTTTCCGTCTCAATAACGAGTTACCCGGTTCTAGCAATGGGGTAAGCGTTAAATTTGGCGAAAGTTCCACCCAAAGAGTGATTTTAGCGGCTTATCGTCAGGTTTTCGGTCGAATGCCCTACGAAGGTCAGCGTTTATCCGTGGCCGAGATTAAGTTAGAAAATGGCGATATTACTCTGCGCGAGTTTATCAAAACCCTAGCTAAATCGGAGGCTTTCCGGAAAATCTACTGGACTCCTCTCTATGTGGTGAAAGCGATCGAATATATTCACCGTCGTCTGCTCGGTCGTCCTACCTACGGTCGTCAGGAAATGAATCAATACTTCGATCTTTGCTCGAAAAAAGGCTTCTATGCTTTAATCGATGCCATTATCGACAGTCCTGAATATACGGAAGCTTTTGGCGAAGATACGGTTCCCTACGAGCGCTATCTAACTCCCCAAGGGATGCAGTTACGGATGGTGCGTTTGGGCAATCTCCGCGAAGATATCGGCCAAAGAGTTGATAAAGAGGAAACCCCGCGCTTTATTGAATTGGGTACACCGTCGAGTTCGATTCGCACTGAACCGGATATTCAATCCCGTGTCGGTCAAGGTGTCACGGTTCAACGGGAACAAACTAAGATCTTTAAACTGTTAACTAATCTGGATAAAGTTGCCGTACAAAATACTGTTCGCGCTGCCTATCGTCAGATTTTTGAACGGGATCTCGAACCCTATATCATCAATGCCGAATTTACCGCTTTAGAGAGTAAATTAAGCAATGCTGAGATCACGGTGAAAGAGTTTATTGAGGGTTTAGGTTGTTCGGATCTTTACCTGAAAGAATTCTATGCTCCCTATCCGAATACGAAAGTAATTGAATTGGGAACCAAGCACTTCTTAGGTCGCGCTCCCTTGAATCAAAAAGAAATCCAGAAATATAACCAAATTCTGGCAACTAAGGGATTAAAAGCCTTTATCGGTGCCATGGTTAATAGCATGGAATACCTACAATTATTTGGTGAAGATACGGTTCCCTATCGTCGTTTCCCAACTCTACCGGCCGCTAATTTCCCCAATACGGAACGCTTATACAATAAGCTGACTAAACAGGATAGTGAACTGGTGGTTCCCAGTTTTAAACCGGTAGTTAAGGTCGGTGGCTAATTAGTCCTTGAAGTTAGTTAATTTAGCTCGTGTTCAACACGAGCTTTTTTTTAGTTTAGTATCCCAAAGCTAACCCATCGGACCGAGGTTCGCAATTTGCCGGATAATTTGACCCTTGCCAAAATGGGAGGAATCTGCGATCGCTACCTGATGGCCTCTGGCGGTTAATCTGGGCAGTAATTCGGGGGCTGCACCCCTTTCTAAAAGTACGCTGTTTCCCCGTAAAAATCGCCATCTAGGGGCATCAAGGGCGGTTTGAGGATTGAAATGATGGTTAACCATGTTTACCGCCATTTATCGGGGGACTTGGGGGGCATCGGTGCGCCCATCAAAAGTGCCATTATCCCAACGGAGAAAACTGGGGATAATCAGATGAAAAGGGCGTTTAGCGGGGGTAATGGGGTTAGGATGACCCAATTCGACGGTAAAACCACTAGCAAGATTATGTAGGGCGATTCCCCTCTGGGGGACTAAAATACCAATGGCAAAACCATCAAAATTGGATTGAAACTTTACAATACCGGAAAATCTCGATCGCTTGTGGCCAGATAGACGGTTCCCTTCTGGGGTTTTTGGTAGAATTAATGGTGCGAACAAGTGTATTAGTCTAGAATTTCTCACCTTCCCCGATGGAAGTTGGAAGCATTAAGTCTCGGTGACTTCTAAACTGTCCACAATTGTCCGAAAGCTTTCTAATCCAGCTTCGAGGTTTTCCATAATCTCCAAAGCCAGCACATCGGGGTCAGGCAGGTTGTCAAGGTCGGTTAAACTTTTATCTTTGAGCCAAAATATATCGAGGCTGGTTTTATCCCTGGCGATAATCTCATCATAGGTGAATTTTCGCCAACGTCCTTCGGGATTCTGTTCTGAATAGGTTTCGCTGCGTTGATGACGATTTTGGGGATGATAACAGGTGATGAAGTCCTGTAAATCGGCTGGTTTTAAGGGGTTTTTCTTGAGGGTAAAGTGAATATTGGTGCGAAAGTCATAAAACCAGATAGCTTTTGTCCAAGGGTCTTTAGCGGCGGGTTTATTATCAAAAAAGATGACGTTGGCTTTCACTCCCTGTTTATAAAATACGCCGGTGGGTAATCTGAGGATAGTATGCAGGTCGGTGGTTGATAATAGTTGTTTGCGGACGGTTTCCCCGGCGCCACCCTCGAAAAGGACGTTATCGGGGACAACCACGGCAGCTTGTCCTGTGCTTTTGAGCATGGAACGAATATGCTGGACGAAGTTGAGTTGTTTATTAGAAGTGGTTGCCCAAAAATCCTGACGATTATAGGTTAAGTCTTCTCGGTCCTGTTCCCCGTCTTCATTAGTGAAAGTCAGGCTGCTTTTTTTGCCGAAAGGGGGATTAGCAAGGACATAATCGACGCTAAGGGGAGAAGGAGCAATCAGAGCATCGGTGGAGGCGATAAAGCATTGCTCATCGTTAATATCGCCGATATTATGCAGAAACATATTCATCAATGCCAGGCGTCTTGTATTGGCGACGATTTCATTACCGTGAAAGGTGCTTTTTTTGAGAAATTCTTTCTGTTCTCGGTCTAAGGGATGATTTTTGACCAAAAAGTTATAGGCTGCCAGAAAAAAGCCGCCGGTTCCACAGGCAGGGTCAGCAATAGTTGCCATGGGTTGGGGACGCAAGCATTCTACCATGGCCCAAATCAAGGGCCGGGGGGTGAAGTATTGGCCGGCGCCGCTTTTGGTGTCTTCGGCGTTTTTTTCTAGAAGTCCTTCGTATATGTCGCCTTTGACATCCGTTTCCATCATCACCCAGTTTTCTTCATCTATCATGGTGATGATTTTGAGCAGTTTGGCAGGGTCTTGGATTTTGTTTTGAGCTTTGGTGAAGATTTGCCCTAATAAGCCTTTTTTTTGCCCTAATTCGCGTAATATGCCGAGGTAATGAGCTTCGAGGTCGGCCCCTCGTTTGCTCCGCAGACTTTGCCAGTCGTATTCAAAGGGGATGCCGATTTTGCGATTATAGGGCGGTTTGGCGTATTCATCAGCCATTTTCAGGAATAGGAGGTAGGTGAGTTGTTCAAGGTAGTCCCCATAACTGACCCCATCATCCCGCAGGGTGTTACAAAAACTCCAAACTTTTGACACAATTGAGGCGGTATTCATGACATTGGTTTGTTTATTAGGGTTTTATTGGCGTTTTTTGGCTTTTTCATAAGCAGGGTCATGTTCAGCAAAGCTTAGAATAACCACTCGTTTAGGAGAAGGTTTGTCATGGATGCGATAAACAAGACGGTAGGGGGTTCCATTCCAATCGATTTCTAAGGCACGACATCCTTTGAGTTTTCCTGTTAAGTTATGACTAGGAAATCCTAACGTTTGATAGGGGTCTAAGGCGAGTATTTTTTGATAGTTTTGCCATTTTTGTTGCAGTTTTGGCGGTAATTGCGAGATGTCATTTTGTAATTCTTTGACGCTTTGAACAATATAAGGATTTTTAGCTTTGCTCATTGGCAACCCACTGTTTTAGCTCATCTTCGTCAATTTCTTGGTCTGCTTGGATAAGAGTAATTAATTGACTGGGATTATCTAATTGGGGCAGTCTTTCTATAGCTAAAGCTTCGGCTGACAGGGTTTGAGGATTGTCTTCGAGGATGACAATAACTTCGACTTTTGCCCCTTGGGGAAGTTGGGGGGTGTCGATTTTTATTGTTCCATCGGATTGAACGAAGGTGGTTTGACGAATTGCTTGTGCCATTTCTGTACTATATTTTGTGTGGTTGTTTGATTGACTATAATTAGATTTTGCTACAAGTATCAGATTTTTTGAATCGAGCATCCTATTAGTTATCTCAATCATAGTCATCATTTAATGATTCCTAATCATGGTTTTGGTTTTGGTTTCATGACTCGTTTAAATTCTAAGCTTCTTGAGCCAAAGTTAATTAGTAAACCGATGGGAAGTCTATAAATTTCTATATAATTAATGGCTTGTGCGAGGTGAACATCTTCAAGTTTAATGACGGCTTTGATTTCTAACATTATCCTTCCTTCTACAAAAAAATCAACTCGTCTTGTGCCGATATGTGTTCCTTTATAAATGATATTCATTTCGTGTTCTTGACTAAAGGAAATTCCTTGATATGTCATTTCTATGGCTAAGGCGCGCTGATAGATTTTTTCCTGAAAGCCGTTTCCTAGTATGCGGTGTACTTCCATGGCACAACCGATTATTTTACCTGTTAATTCGCTGTCTGGATATTGAGAAGAAACGTAACTCATGCTATTGACTTGATACGATTTTTTGATTGGCTATGATTAGATTTTACTACAAGTATCAGATTTTTGACCACTTTATCACCCCATCAATCCGTACTATGATTTATGTGATTTTCTGATTGGCTATGATTAGATTTTACTACAAGTATCAGATTTTTTGACCACTTTATCACCCCATCAATCCCTCAATCATAGTCCTCATTTAATCATTCCTAATCATAGTACGAGTTTACCCTCAAAGGCCCGTTTTAAGATGCTTTGGCGCAATGCTTCCGCTTTGTCTAAGTTCTCGGTGAGGGTGGCTTCTAATTGGTCACATACTGATAATCTTGATTCGATTTCTTGCACAATTTGCGTTTGTTCTTGGAGGGAAGGAAATGGAAATATGATACTTTGTAAAATGGTTTGATTTAAAAAATCTCTGGTAGAACCTTTACATAACTCTTTTACTTGCTCTCGTACACTTCCACCTCCTAAAAATAAAAATACAAAAAACTTAGGACTTATTATGGTTTTATTCAAGGAAATTCTAATAAGATTAGTTGAAATTAAAGAATAGCCAAAATAATCAGGGACTAAACAAATTTCTCCCACTGTTCCAGAACGGGAAATGATAATATCACCTCCTGAAACTTCAAAAGATGACAGTTCTCTTGCTTTCTTTTCTGTGATAAAAATTTTGTTTTTTGGTAGAAATACTCCATTACCAATATTTTCAATTCCCAAAACGGGAATACCTGATATTTGATGTTCTGATTTTTTTAATAAAGTTCCAAAAGGTCCCGTTGTCATTCCTTTTTTATCAAGAGATAGAAGATAATCAACTTTCACCCACATCCAACCATTAGGTAAACTGGGTAAATTGCTTAATTCTTCTTTGGTGAGGGGAGGTAAATCTTTTGGTTGTTGGGGTTTGGTGGGTTTTTTGGTTTCCTTGCCGTTATTTTCCCATTCTTTAAGCGCTTGTTTCCAGTCTTCTAATTGTTGCTGATAATGGCGTTTTCTTTCAGCTTTAATCTGTTCTAATAGGGTATCGGCATCCTCTAGACTGTCTTGATGTGTGTTGCGCCATTTTTCAGTTAATTTGCCCTCAAATGCCCATTTTAACACCGCTTGACGGTAGGTTTTTAGTTGTTCTAGCGCTTTTTTCAGGGATGCAACCCCGTTATCTAATTCCGAGAATAATTCTTCAATTTTCTCGACAATTCGATGTTGTTCAGGTAGGGGAGGGAGGGGAATTTCAAGTTTTCTGGCTTCTCCAGAAGTTAAATGCACTCCTTTCACCTTAGATTGTATAGCTGTATAACCATCTCTTGACAAAAAATAGAAAAAGACAAATTGAGGATTTAAAATATCTGGTTGACTTCTAATGTTGAGTAATTCACCAACAAAAAACACTCTTTCATACTCTTGAGGAATCTTTTTGACAAATGCAATTTTTTTTCCTATGTGTTCTGAAGAATGAGCAGAGGAAGTTATTAAAACATCATACGGAATAAGTTCTTTGAGTTCTGCTATGGAATTTTCTGTGACAAAACCAGCTTTTGAGTTAAACCAATCTATTCCAGAATAATCGACATCTCTAAACTTGATAATCTTGAATTTACCCTCATTTATATATTGAGATTTTTTAGGGGTTTTTCCTAAATCTACATTCGCAACGTTGCTGATAACAATCCACTTCCACCCCAGGGGTAAATCTGAATAATTTGAGTTTGAGTCAGTCATAATTAATAAAAATCACTCCTCTTGAGGATTAATAATAGTTGTCATTTTTGCAATTAAATCAGGGATATTGTCTTGGGATGTTTGCCAAAGCGTGATTAATCTAACCTCTGAATAGTCATGAATAATTTTATCTCGCATTCCTGCCATTTTCCGCCATTCTATTTGTGGATAGAGACAGGGAAACTCATCAGGAATATTTTTACTCGCTTCCCCAATAATTGCCAAAGCCATCATCACTGATAAAACTCTCTCCTCATTTTGTTCAAATTCCTCAAAAGATAAATTTATGGTTTGTTCTTGGATTATTTTAGCATATTTTAAAATATCCTCTAGATAATTTTTGACAATCCTTTTCATAGATAAACTGTCTCATTGAGAATCTGTTCACGAAGGGCAGCTTTTAAGGATTTTTTATCAATTAAATCCACAGGAAGACCAAGTTTATCACTAATTAAATACTCAACTTCTACTAAATCAAATAAGGTGGGGACTTGGGAAAATTCTACTAAAATATCCACATCACTATCTTTAGTTTGTTCTCCCCTGACATAGGAACCAAAAAGTCCTAATTCAAGGATTTTAAACCTCTCTATTAAAAAGGGCTTATAAAGGATTAAAATTGCTTTGATTTCCTCTAAAGTTTTCGGTTTAACTTCTTCTGACTTCAGTTCAGAGGAAAGCTGTTCAACGAGACGTTTTTTATCCATCGGCGATAATTGCTTGGCTAATTCCATCACATCTTGTAAGGTCATATTTACTCCTTAATTTGTTCTTTTATCCATTGTCTCACTTGCTTTAAGGTGGCTGTTTCTCCGATGATAAACCTTTGTTCTAGCCATGAAGGAATTAGGGTTATATCTAAGAGGGGAAAGGCTAAACTTTCGGTTATTTCTTCATAACCGTTTGTTTCCTGATTCAATCCATAAAACCGGAGGTTATTCCCATCATATCGCCAGATTTCCGGCACGGCTAAGGCGGCATAAATGGGGAATTTATCGAGGGAACCACTGGTAATATCAATTTCTATCGCTAAATCTGGGGGTTTATCTCCTTGGTTAAGGTCGATTGATAACTTATTTCTGACTTCCGGTTCATTTTTGAGGTAAAAACAAGCATCCGGCTCAATTCCTTTTTGAATATCATCTCTTTTCAGGGTTAGAGAACCGACACTTTTAATGTTTAAATCCCATTCTTCTGCCATGATAAAGACAAGACGGGAAATAAACCAGTTATTGTTCTCATGTTCCATTAAAGGACTCATAATCTGCAAATATCCCTGATTATAGGTCAGACGCTTACTCGAATTTTGGCTTAATTCCTCGCAGATTCGCCCAAAGGTTTGCCAACTAATGGGGTGTAGTATCAGATAATTTTCTGCGGGTGATTTTGTGAGTGTTTTCATAGTAATTTCTTAAATTCAGCAATGGTTAAGTCATAAATACTCGACAATACCGTGCATTTCTTCAGGAGACATCACCTCATAAATTAATATCAAATTACGGATAATCTCTCCAATTGAACCACTGCCCTTCTTACAAAAAGCGATGCCATAATGGGTATTGTCTTGACTTGCAATCTTGAGAAAATCCGTGTCATGGGTAACAATCACCCGTTTTTCCTGCTTCACAAATGCTAATTGTACCGCATCGGATGTGCCTGCCATATTCATCTCAAAAGTTGTCGTTACCTCAATTCCCTGACTACGAAGGGCTAAGGCAACATCAGGGTCAACATTTTCATCTAAATGATAGCGAATCCGTTTATTCACCCCCCAAAGCCCTCAATTTTTCTTGTAACTGAGAAGGATGATTTTTTTGAAATTCATCGGCAAACGCTTCATCTTCAGCCATTTGCTGGTCAATTTCCCCTTGATGCTCGTAATAATAAGACATAGCTCCATAAACCGAAGCCAGAGAAAGATGATATTTCCCTGCTATTAATTCCAAAGATTGCGCCATTTTCAGATACATAATGGCAATTTCAGCCACCGTTATGCGACTGCCGACAATATGCGGTCTGCCATTACGAATATCAGGGTTTATGGCAATATGTTGGGTTAAAGTTACAGTCATATTTTATGCCACTAAAGCGGTGTTTAATTCCTCGATAATAGCCTCCATCTCATCGCCAAAAAGCTGATGGAGTTTACCGATTCCCCCCATACTATCAAAAGGGGTATAGTCCAAATCCTCTCGCTCTAAGGCAAAAGAACTGATAATATGTTCCTTGATTGCCCGTAGCCATTGCATCTGTTCTTGATTGAATTTTACTGATGCGCCCGCCTGTTTTTGAAAAACCCAAGTTTGAAAAGCTTTATCGATGCGTTTTTCATGGGGGGTTAAAACCTCATCTAAGCCAATAACACGCCGGATTAGGGCAATTAACGCCGTTAACTCACTGGTGGGATTGCTTGGCACCGCTTCTATCTGTTGATAGGCTGCCCATACCCTCACCGGCGCTAGGTTGGGGCGGTCTTTTTTGAGAATATCTAAGACTTCCTTGACCATTTTATAGGTGACGGGACGCTGTTGATAGGGCAGGTTATAGAGGATACGCAGGGCGGTGATTTCGTCCTTATTTGCCTCAATAAAGGCTGTAAAGTCATTTATTAGGGCTTGATTGTCTATCCGTTGCGCTTCACTCCATCCTGAGAATGTCACCCTATCCAGATTCTGAGTATCTATGTACTGTTCGTGTACTTTCCGCACATTCTCAAGGTAATGACTCAATTCCCCAGTCAAATAGCCGGCAGCCGCACGAGTAAGGGCTTTTTCCGCCGCTTTTAACTGTTCTGGGGTCGGATTTGTGGTTTGATAGGTTTCTTTGGCCCTATCCTCAATATTATCGGGGTCTGTGGCATTAAGCAGGGCTTTGGCCATATCTCCCAAAGTTGCCCCTCCGGTGATTTCTTTTATCTTTTCGGCTTCTTTTGGCGTGATTTGTCGTTCTAATCGCGCAAAACGACAGGCTAGGGAGATATAGGCATCGCTATCGTCTGTTCCCATCATAATGCCCATCATCAGGTCTTTAAAAGGGACACTGGATTTTCTTTCCAGGGGCCGGCTATCGGTTTTGGCTGATTGTTCCACACCGACAGCATCGATGATAATAAAGTGAGTTTTGGCAGAAAGAGCCGATTGAGAGACTTTTTTGAGACCATCATGGTCAAGGGTGCGTGTACCTCGTCCTTTCATCTGTTCGTAGTAGTTTCGAGATTTGACATCCCGCATAAAAATTAAACACTCAAGGGGTTGAATATCGGTTCCCGTGGCAATCATATCGACTGTAACGGTGATACGGGGATTAAAATAATTTCTGAATTGAGAAAGCACAGATTTCGGGTCTTCTGGCGATTTATAGGTAACTTTTTTGCAGAAATCGTTCCCTTCGCTAAATTCTTCCCGGACTATCTGAATAATATCGTCAGCATGGCTGTCATCCTTGGCAAAAATCAGGGTTTTCGGGACTTCTTGGCGATGGGGAAATAATTCTGGCAGTTTATCGCGAAAGGTGCGGATAATTTGGCGTATTTGGCTGGGATTGACCACATCTCGGTCAAGTTGCTTGCCGGTATAGACAATATCCTCATCCGGTTGTACCCAGCGTTTTTCACGGGTTAATTTTTCCCTTTTTTCGATGTATTCCCTGAGAATACGCCCGCCATTCTTGGTTATCTCCGTTTCTATAGTATAGACTTGATAAACCACGTTTACGCCGTCCATTACCGCTTGTGTGTAGCTGTATTCACTAACCACATTTTCATGGAAAAAGGCAAATGTCCGCACGTCGGGAGTGGCGGTTAAACCAATCAGAAAAGCGTCGAAATATAATAAAACCTGTTGCCAAACGTTGTAAATCGAGCGATGACACTCATCGATGACGATAAAATCGAAGAATTCAAGAGGAACTTTCGGATTATAGACCACGGGGACCGGTTGTTTCCCTTGTACTAATTCATTTGGGTTGGTTTGTTCGGCAGCCTCATCGAGACTTTCCCCTTTAAGGATAGAATACAGTCTTTGAATGGTTGAGATGCAGACCTGAGCATCTTTGGCCAGATAACTGGAGGATAATCGCTGAACGTTGTAAAGTTCGGTAAATTTTCGGTTATCATCATTGGGAACAAAATTCCTAAACCCCCCTTCAGCTTGTTCTCCTAAGTTTTTGGTATCGACTAGAAATAACACCCGTTTGGCATCGGCAAACTTTAGGAGACGATAAATAGCGGTAATAGCGGTGAAGGTTTTGCCGCTTCCCGTGGCCATCTGCAGCAAGGCCCGGGGAAAATTTCGCTTAAAGGAGGCTTCTAAGTTGGTAATAGCTTTAATTTGACATTCTCTTAGTCCATTCGGGTCAAGGGGGGGAATATCTTGCAGTTTATCCCGCAAGCTTTTGGGTTTATCTTGCCATTCTTGCAGGGTTTCCGGTCGGTGAAAGGAAAAAACAAGACGGGAACGAGGTTTCGGGTCGCGGCGATTGGTAAAGCGCGTCAGCTTGCCTGTGCTTTCGTAAATAAAGTTAAGGGGCCGGTTATTGATATATTTCAGCTTACTATTAGCGTATTTGTTTGATTGTTCCTCCGCCACCGTTAAACAGAAGCCTTTTTCCTCTCGTTTGGCCTCAATAATACCGACGGGTTCTCTATCCACAAACAGGACATAATCAGCGAATCCGCTATCGGTTGGATATTCCCTGATAGCTACTCCCAAACTGGTATTGAAGTTGATTTCTTTTTTATCTTGGATGGACCATCCCGCTTGACGCAATTGTTCGTCAATCAGTTCACGCGATTGGTTTTCTGGGGTTTGATTGCTGGAAGGCATGGTTAGCAAATTTGGCGCGATAAGCTGACTAATTTAACAGCAAATGTCAATATTTAAGTAGGTAGGTATTGAAAACTTTCAGATCCCCCCGCCTATCGGCACCCCCCTTATCAAGGGGGGCAGGGGGGATCGAACCTAAAATCCATTTTTAATTTAATTATAACCAGCTATTTATCTTTATCTAAGCAGATTTTAGAAAGTTTTTTTCTATCTTAATGTTAATTATCAGTGGTCGGAGATAAGATATTAAGAAATGTCAATTATCGCTATTCTTACTGACCCTCAATAAATTAAAATCAGATCATAAATGCGATCGCTTGCTCAATTCTCGATGATTAATCTAGAGGCTAAAATCAGCAGCTGAGACAATTAACCTTTTTCCAGCTACCGAGTTTAGGTGGTAAGCTCTTGACTATCTAAATTACTCGTTAAGATTGCAGGGGAGCAGCAAGAGGCAGTTTGAGCATTTGTACTAAAATTCTCAATACGCAGTTTAAATTCAGTGCAGCTTAGTCCGCTAAACGGTAGTGAACTTGACAATGTTGTTGATATTGTTACCGAACAGGGACGAAAAGATAGAATCAGATAGCGCATACTTAGGGCCGGCTAAATAAATCTAAAAACCTTGTTGGGTAAGAATTTTAGACTTTTTGTCAATCAAAAAATACCAGAGCTGGGAGTGAGCAGGGGGAAAATTCAGGTACTTTTTCCCTGAAAATTAGGATTGACCCTAAATAGCTGGGCAAAAAATTGAGAAAAACAGCAAAAAAGCGTAGTTTCCCCCTTGACAAATAGCCAAAACTAGGCATTAGTTAAATTTAATGATTTTTTAATAAAAACCGCTTTCTATCACCAGAAAAAGCTATCGGTAGATTTTTATCCGAGTAATGTAATCATCTTTACAACTATCGGGGATCAAAGGATGTTAGGGTGAAGGAGCGATGACAAATCCACTTTAAGATCACCTCAATTGCTATGGCACAGATTCTCGATCCCCTCCCCAACGGCAAGAAAAATAGTATTCTTTGTTGCTATGTCAATGCGACCAATCATATTCAAATTGTTCGCATCACCAATATTGCTAACTGGTATTTTGAAAGGGTGGTTTTCCCCGGGCAGCGTTTAGTATTTGAGACCCTAGCGGATGCTTTCTTAGAGATTCATACCGGGATGATGGCCAGTGCCATCCTTTCCGATAATATCCCCTGTGAACGCCTTTATATCAGCGATGGGGATGACGATGACTCCGACGGTCAACTGGACGGGGAAACATTCTACCCCCATTCCCTAGGGGAAAGTCAAGGGGCGAAAATTGACAATACCGTACCCTTCGGTTTAACTTTAGCTTCCGCCTAGCTAATAACCTAATCTGATAATTCCCCTCGCACGAGAATCACAGTGCAATTAACCGCACGGGCAATCGTCGAGGGGATATTGCCATTTAATAACTGATTGAGCAAACTTTCCCTAGATGCACCCAAAAGCACCAAAGAACAGTCTTCCGATTCTACCAGATTAATTATTGCCTCGGCTGGAGAGGCCGAAGGAATCGGTAAAGGCACAATCGGCTGTGCGATCGCTTTCTGTAAAGATGCTTGTAAAACTTCCAAAATAGACAGATCTGGCAGTAACTCCGTCGGAGAATAGATTTTACATAACCAAAGTTTGGGATAATCCGAAGACTCGGACAAGGACAGCAAACTAGGCAATAATGCTAAGGCGCGTTGGGCATTGGGACCGCCGGCGGTGGGAATCAGCCAAATCCTTTCCCGGTTAGGATCATTGGGAAAACAATCCTTTGTACCCAATTTTACCAAAATGGTTTCACAGGGAGCTTGGGCGATCAAAGTATCGACTAAAAACCCAAAAATCGCCCCAGTAGTGGATCTTTCCCCCGTCCAACCCATAATTAATAAATTGCTGTGTCGTTCGCGAATCGTGGCCAAAATCCCTTCGGCGATATCCTGAGCCACCGAAATTTGTGTATGAACAGAGATATTCTGCTGTCGCGCTAATCTTTCCAGACGATGAAGTAATTTGCGTCCTTCCCGCGTATCTACCCGGACTTCCGCCGGAGAACTAAGACGAGGTACAGTAATCACATAGAGACAATCTATCTCATAATTGCGTTCACGGGCGACAGCAGCGGCAATTTTAAACAAAGCGGTAGCGGTGTCGGGATTGGCAATAGGTAACAAAATCCGGCCTATTCCCACAGCCGGAGAACGAGTTTGATAAACCACATAGGAAGGGGTAGTGGGTTGAGGCAGTTGACAAACCCCCCCCAATTGATCAGCTTCCACCCGGATAATATCAGTGCGGGTGATGATCCCCACCAGTTTTTGACCATCGGTAACGGGTAAACGGGAAAGCTGATAGCGATTTAACAGAAATAAAACATCGCTTAAAGCTGCTTGGGGAGCTACAGTAATCGGATTGGGAGTCATGATCTCCCGCAGGACAGTTTGACTGTTTTTTGATCGCCATTTATCCAGATCACTTTGGGTAAAAATCCCCAATAGTCGCCCCTGTTCCACCACGGGAAAACCGCGATGATGGGAACGAGACATAATTTTCACCACTTCCCCTAGGGGTAAATCCGCCGGCAGAATTTCCACCTGCGATTGCATCACATCTATAGCCGACAGATGGGCCAACACATCATTAGCAGGGGTTTCCTCGTTGAGAATAATACCACTAGCGGAAAGTAAATGCTGATAGAGAGAACCGGGTAGAATGCTTTCGGCAGTGATATAAGAAACGGCACAGGTCAACATCAGGGGCAGCACAACATTAAAATTGTGATGCAGTTCAAAGACAATCACGATCGCCGTTACCGGAACCCTGACTACTCCCGTAAAAAAGGCCCCCATACCGGCTAGAGCATAACTAGGTTCGCTGCCGAAACCCATAATTTTCGTCTCGATTCCCCCCACCAGAAACCCCAAACAGGAGCCCAACACCAAAGCAGGGGCGAGCAGTCCTCCCGGTGCGCCGGAACTATAGGAAATCATCGTCAGGAAAAAATAGACCACAAAAGCGAGGGCGGTATTCTGCCAACTTAATTCCCCTGCCAGCAAAAATTCGCGTAAACCCGTATTATCTCGAAAAAAGTCGGGTAAAAAAGCCACTACCGTTCCCGATAAGCAACTGACCAGACCGATGCGCCAAGCTAAAGATAACCGCCAACGCCGCTGCATCTGGCTACAAAAAAGGATGCCTTGATTGAATAAAGCCCCCAATAAGCCCGCTAAAACCCCCAAAAGGCAATAAATGGGTATTTCTTGGGCAGAGAAGCTAATATTGGCATATTCAGTGATGATCGAGGGGGTATTCTGCAGCATCATCGAAACCACGGCCCCGGTAAAGGAAGCCACGATCGCCGTTTCTAGGGTCATACTGGAAACATCGCGCATTAATTCCTCGATCACAAAGAGGACTCCGGCGATGGGAGTAGTAAAACCGGCCGCTAACCCGGCGGCTGCCCCGGCTGCGATCATCTGACGACGGTGATCGGGACTGGTGGGCAGCCAGACGCTTAATTGGGCCGCCAGGGCTGCCCCGATGTGTACCGTGGGGGCCCGACGACCAAGGGTTAAACCACCGCCAAGGATCAGGATCGCCCCGATCATTTTTACGACGGCGACGCGCCAAGACAGGGGCAAAGGGTATTTAGCTAGGGCTGCTTTTACTTGGGGAATACCCCCCCCGGCGGCTGCGGGGGAGAAGTGTTCCACAATCCAGCCGGCGCTATAACCAAGCAGAAAACCGCCGAGGGGCAAAACTAGGAAAGGAGAGGAATTGGCTACTAGATGCACCCGCCAACCACCTAACCAACCGATGCCCAATTTCAGGATAATAGCGGCAAGGGCGGAGAGAATTCCGATTAAACAGGCGACCAGTAAAGCATAACGACTATCGGTGGCGCTACGTCCGAAGTGTTGGGATTTAAACCACTGACGGAGGTTTTGGTAACGGGCAAAAAGTCCCATAATTATCAGGGAGAATCAAGGCAATGGCAGGGCGAGGATTTATTTCGGGTTGGCTGAATAAATCTAAAAACCTTGTGGGATAAGACTTTTAGACCTTTTTGAAATCCAAAAGTGCCGAGACCGGGAGTACTCAGGGGGAAAATTCCAGGACTTTTCCCCTGAAAATTAGGTAATTGACTACCTGAAAATCGGTAAAACCCTACACCCTACACCCTACACCCTACACCCTGCTCCCACCAACAAACTTTTTCAGCAAACCCTAATTATGTTAATTTGGCTCAAGTGCCGAAGCTCTTATCATATTTTTGAGCTAATGTCAATAAAGTTATGAAACGATTCCTGTTATTATTTTGTGTTCTCGTCAGTTTTTTGCTATTTATCAGCCTTAAAATCGATTTTTCCTTGTCCGCACTAGCTCTAACTCGACAACAGTCAGAAGGACCGGGGCAGCTGTTGTATCAATCCCGTCATAGTTTGCGCGATGATGTCGGTAGTCCTTGGCAGGTGGTGTTATTCAAACGAGTTAAAGATGGGGAAACGGTAGAAATTAGTTTGCGCTTGGTGGGATTTCCAGAGGGGATTGAGTTTCTTCACCCGGAAAGATTAACGATAACCACTGCTAAAGGTCAAATTTTAGCGGCTGAGGATGCTTTTGCCCAAGAATCACCCGCAGCTAACGTTGGTCAATACAAGATGCAGGATATCTTAACGCAGCTACCCGTTACCGAAGCGATCGAGCTTTCCCTACCCCTAGACAATCCCCGCTCTCTCACTATCCCGACTCCTGTACTTTTGGAATGGCAAAGTCTGCTTTTTTCCGTAAATGGAGGAAATCCCAATCACCGAGCTACAATAAAATCACTACCATCAGGATTTACTCTCAGAAAATTTCAATTGTCTGACTACAGTTCTAAAGCTTCGTAGATGTATAATTTATTCAAAAAACCGACGCTGCTGAATTGATAACTAGGTAAAGGGGGAGGGAACGATAATTCCGTTTGATAAACGCTGAAAATGAGAAAATTCTTTCTAGTGGTGTTAGTGGCGATCGCTTCTTGTAAAAAAGGATGACCCGTATCCACCAACATTTTACAGTAACCCCGTAAGAGAGCTTGCACCTCGGGGGAAGCTTGCGCCCGAGCGCAGACATTATCCTTAAGATAGCTAGTTAACCTCTGGGAAGCGTATTGTTCGTAATCTTGACGATTAGGGTTAGTTGTCAGCAATATACCCGCAATTCCCCCTAAAACCACTCCTAACACCATTCCCCCTAACCGCGCCAATTTCATAAGCTCTCAAATCATCACTCACTTACCCTAACCATAGCCTGAATTAGGATAAAAAACCTCTTGTCAACCATTCGTCTTGTGTTATACTTGAAAAAGTGTACGGCGAGCGTAGCCAAGTGGTTAAGGCAGTGGATTGTGGTTCCACCACTCGGGGGTTCGAGTCCCCTCGTTCGCCCTCTTTTCAAAGATCGCTAATTGTTCTTTTCCTATATCTTCCCTATCGACAAAGGATTTCTCGGCTAGTGAGAGAGGCTCTATCTTTCTCTAGAAAAGTCGCATTTCATCCATTGCTTAAAAAGACAATGGCTTTCATGCTCCCGTGTTATTTCGGTAAAATAAAAGTCCATCTTCCTCAGCACAATGACGAGAAAAGAACGGCCCCACTCGTGGTTCTCAAGAAAACCCTTGACCTGGCAACAATCGCGGGCCATGTGGCGCGATTTATGGTTAGAAGCGTCCCTCGATTTTCCCTATCTAGCTTTGATTGTTAGTTCTTGTGCGATCGCCACCTTTGGCTTAGTTGCCAATAGTGCAGCCGTGATTATTGGGGCGATGATTATTGCCCCTTTGATGTTGCCGATTCGTAGTCTAGCTTTTGGTGGTTTAATTGGTAGTTGGCGATTAATTCGTAAGTCAGCCCTGGCGATTTTAGTCGGTACGATTATCGCTTTAGCGATAGCTTGGTTGCTAGGATTATTAATCGGAATTTCTGAATTTGGTAGTGAAATTCAAGCCCGTTCTCAACCGAATCTTTTAGATTTAGGAGTGGCAATTACGGCAGGGGCAATCAGTGGTTATGCCAAAATAGAACCGAAAATTTCAGGTACTTTAGCGGGAACAGCGATTGCCGTGGCTTTAATGCCACCAGTTTGCACGATTGGTTTAGGATTATCCCAAGGCAATTGGATCCTAAGTTTGGGGGCGACTCTGTTATATATTACCAATTTATTAGGCATTGCTCTCGCCTGTTTGTTGGTCTTTTTGCTGGCAGGTTATTCTAGTTTTCATCGGGCGCGTAACGCTCTAATTTTGACTTCTATCCTGACAGCGGTTTTGCTAATTCCCTTAGGAATAAGTTTTGCAACTCTGGCTAATCAAGCTCGCTTAGAAAGGCTGATCAAAAAAGCTTTATTACAACGAACGATTACTTTTCAAAGGGCAGAATTATTGGAATCTTCGATTAATTGGCTCAAGCAGCCTCCCCGGGTGAGATTAGTCGTAAGAACTGCGGAAAGTATTACCCCCAGACAGGTAGAATTGTTGGAAGAATTTATTACTAAGGAAATGGGGCGACCTTTTCAATTAAATGTCTTGGTTTCTAAGGTTAATGAAGTCACTTCCCCGGAATAGCGTCGAGAAAATTAGCTGAAGTAATGACAAACAAGGATTAATTCGCTATCTTAATGTTTGATATTTAATCTATAGGTAGGGTTCAGGTGAGTGGCGGCAATCGACCAGAAAGCACGGCTTATGTGCGGATAATTAAGCAATCTTGGCAAACGGGGAAATTAGAGGGAGAAGTGCGAACGGAACAATATCAATGGCGTTTTCAGTGGCATTTTCTTCAAGGCAAGTTATTAGTACAACCTTCCCTAGGTAGGGCTTTGATTTTTGAACCCTTGAATCGGTTTTTAGAACGCTACGATTATCAATTAGAACCGGGAGGAGATTATGAATTCACAGTGCGCTCAAAATTTTAAATATGGGGGATTGAATTACAGCCTTTCTCCTAAGGATGAAGTTTAACTTAATTTGGCATCATAAAAGGAAAACCTTGTACCTCATCATTAAGATAACTGCCTATTGATCAAAAGAAATTGACGGTTTAGGGACAACCCGGCCAAGATACTAGGTTTTTAAAGGAAGTTTTTTGATTTAAATCCCACTGGTTAGGCTAAAATTCAGCCATACTAAAGCGTTATATTAACGATAAGAATTTTTAGGAATAAGGGAAATGACGCAAGAACAGAAGGTTTCAGTGGGTATTGTCGGCGCTTCCGGATATGGTGGCGTACAGTTGGTACGTTTGCTCAAAGAACATCCCTTCGTAGAATTAGCCTATCTGGGGGGCGATAGTAGCGCCGGAAAACCCTACAGTGATTTATATCCCCATCTCGGTCATAGCATTAATCTTAATGTGGAGGCGATCGATTTAGAGATAATTGCCTCCCGTTGTCAAGTGGTTTTCTTAGGTTTACCCAATGGTTTAGCCTGTGATTTAGCCCCTCCTTTGCTCGCTAAAGGGTGTAAAGTTTTGGATCTGTCGGCAGATTATCGTTTTACTAGCCTAGAAACCTATAGTAAATGGTATGGCAAGGAACGTCAGGATCAAGCGATCGCATCTACGGCTGTGTACGGTTTGCCGGAACTTTATCGGGAAGAGATTAAAAATGCCTCTTTGATCGGTTGCCCCGGATGTTATCCTACTGCTAGTTTAATGGCGATTTCTCCCCTGTTAAAACAGGGTTTAATTCTCCCGGAAACCACGATTATCGATGCTAAATCGGGAACTTCGGGAGGAGGAAGACAAGCTAAGATTAATATGTTATTGGCAGAAGCAGATAGTTCGATCGGGGCCTATAATGTAGCGGGAAAACACCGTCATACTCCCGAAATTGAGCAGATTTGCAGCGATTTAGCCGGTCATGAGGTGCGCGTCCAGTTTACTCCCCATTTAATGCCCATGGTTCGGGGTATCCTGTCCACAGTCTATGCAACATTGCGGGATCCCAATCTGGTGCGGGATGATTTAATCACTATCTACAATGCTTTTTATCGCACTTCTCCCTTTGTCAAAATCCTACCCGGGGGAGTCTATCCACAAACTAAGTGGGCCTGTGGTACTAATTTATGTTATCTCGGTATTGAAGTGGATCCGAGAACCGATCGAGTGATAGTGATGTCAGCGATCGATAATTTAGTTAAGGGACAATCGGGACAAGCGGTACAATGTCTCAATCTCATGATGGGTTGGGAAGAATCCCTTGGTTTACCGCAAATGTGTTTTTATCCTTAAAAATTCGGCTTGGGCGCAAGCTTTGCGCCCCTACATTGCAGCCAGTATGATTGGTGAGGACCCATAGTGTACGCCCTCCCTTCGATCAGATTCGCTCATCACCATAACCTCTTAGCCAATCAATTCTAGAAACCTTGACTTATTCGACTGGGATCACCTAGAAAGGATCTTTCAGGAATCGATCCTTGAGTCGCTTCTGGGAGAATTTGCCAGTGTTGATCTAAAGCTTGTAACACCCGATCCTGCTGATTTCTGAATCCCTCGATATTGCTACTACCGGCATTCATAATTACAAACCAAACTTTACCCCTTTCTTGGGTGGGAATTTCTCCAGCTAAGGCGCTAACTTGGGCTAAAGTTCCAGTTTTAATCATCACTCCTTTAGGAATGGCCCGCCACTGCATAGTTCCTTTGGTATCGCGTCCCCCCACCGGAAATAAATCAGCGACTTTGATCGGTTGATTGGCTAACTTGCGATCCAATGCTTTCAGAATCTCAATAACTGCCCGGGGAGACAAGCGATTTTCTACACCCAATCCCGAACCATTAATTAATTGAATTTCTTCCGCTCCTACCCCAGTAATTTTAGTATTAATTGCGTCCACTGCCGCGGGGCCACCGAGCAGTTCCGCTAACATTTCTGACATGACGTTATTACTATAAATATTCATCTGACGCAACAGTTCCGTTAAAGTTAAGGACTGATGACGCAATAATAATCGGGCATTTTCGGGGCGAATTTGACTGGCTCGAACCATGCCCAAAATCTTCACCTGTGGGGCTTGTGTGCCGACAGGAAGACTCTGAAAAGCTTTTTGGGTTTCTTTTGACCATTTCGATTGATCAAGCCCAATTTTCAGCAATTCTCCCGCTTTGAGGGGATCGGTTTGAAAATTCATGGCGAATTGACCCGTAATGATCAGATCGCCTTTGACCTGACGGATGCCTAATTGATCCAGTCCATTGCCCACTGCGATCGCTTCTTCCCAGACAAAAAGCGGATCCCCTTCCCCTTCAATAATTAAATCTCCCTCTAACACCCCGTTTTTTACCTCTCCCGTGCTGTAAAAACGAGTAGCAAAACGATGATCGAGAGGCCAGGTTTCCACGGCGGCGAGAGTAGTGGCGATTTTAGTCAATGAAGCCCCCGAAGCGGGTAGATTACCCTGATGATCGGCTAAATCAGCCCATTCCGTCTCAATTAAGACCCGTTGTTGACGAGAGTTTAAACCTTTTTTAGTCAAGTCTTGCAGATAATCGGCCACGATCGCCGCCACCCGGGGATCGGGAGCGGTGGGAAGGTCAAAAATAGGCTGATTTTGCCAAGAAATTAGGGGAATATTGGCGATCGGTTGGGATTGCCCCCCCAGCCAACCCAAGAGAAAGCCGAAAACTGCCAAATTAAAAACTGAGAACATCTTTTCCTTAATCGCAATGATGCCTTATTGTATAGAAATGATTGGTAATTTTTAACAATTGCTCGATCAGAAAACACTAATCCTCGATCGGCCAGCTTTTCTCAAGAGCTGCCGCTCAACTTATTAAAGATTTCTATCCCACTGACTCAATGGCAGAAACGGCATTAAATCGGGCAAGAATCGCGGTAGATGCGATGGGAGGTGACTACGCTCCCAACGAGATTATCGCGGGATCGATGCGAGCTTCCGAAGAATTAGATGTAGAAGTATTATTAGTCGGCGATTCTGAACGGATTGAGGCTTATTTCCAGCATCATCCCCGTCCCAAGAATCTCACGATCGTCCACGCGGAGGAAGTGGTGGCTATGGACGAAGAGCCGATCACCGCTATCCGTCGTAAACCGGCGGCCTCGATTAATGTGGCCATGGATTTAGTCAAACAAAATCGCGCCGATGCGGTGGTGGCCGCCGGTCACTCCGGGGCAGCCATGGCGGCGGCGTTGCTGCGTTTAGGTCGTTTAAAAGGAATCGATCGCCCGGCGATCGGTGCGGTGCTGCCGACGATGTTAGCGGGTAAATCGGTGATTATCCTCGATGTCGGGGCGAATGTGGACTGTAAACCCAAATATTTAGAGCAGTTTGCCCTAATGGGGACAATTTACAGTAAATACGTTATGGGGGTTGAAGATCCGAAAGTCGGTTTACTCAATATCGGCGAAGAAGCCAGCAAAGGTAACGATCTCGCCCTAAAAACCTACGAATTATTGGAAAATAACCAGCAAATTCCCTTTATCGGCAATGCTGAAGGCCGGGATGTGCTATCGGGACAATTTGATGTGATCGTCTGCGATGGTTTTGTCGGCAATGTCCTGTTAAAATTTGCCGAAGCGGTGGGAGGAGTTATCCTACAAATTCTCAAAGAGGAATTACCTAGGGGGATACAGGGTAAAGTCGGGACGGCTTTAATTAAACCCAATCTTAAACAGATTAAACAACGCATGGATCACGCGGAACACGGTGGTGCGCTGTTATTTGGAGTCGATGGGGTCTGCGTGATCAGTCACGGCAGTTCCCAAGCGCCTTCGATTTTTAACGCCATCCGACAGGCGAAAAATGCCGTTGATAATCGCGTTTCTGAGCGCATTCAAGCCTACAATGACCACCATCATCAATTAAAAAAGTTGTCGGTGAACGGTGAAGATTAAGCTGTGAGCTGATAACTGATAACTGGTCACTGATCACTGATAACTGACATCATCAATTAAAAAAGTTGTCGGTGAACGGTGAAGATTAAGCCGTCAGCCATCTTGAAGCGGTCAGGAGACTCCGAGACGGGAGACGGGAGACTATTTTTATTTATTCTTCCCACTTCCCACTTCCCACTGATAACTGATAACTGATCACTGATAACTGAAAAAGGGGGAATATTTTGAACGGATTCGGGGCAGCAGTCGTCATTACTGGTTGTGGATCGGCCACACCAAGGCAATTTCTCAGTAATGAAGAACTCAGCCAAATTGTCGAGACTTCCGATGAGTGGATTAAAAGTCGTACCGGCATCGGTAAACGTCATTTAGCGGATCAATCGGTGTCTTTAAGCCAATTAGCGGCCCAAGCGGCGATTAAGGCTCTAGAAATGGCTCAGGTGTCCCCTAGTGAGATCGATCTGATTCTTTTGGCTACTTCTACCCCCGATGATCTGTTCGGTAGTGCGGCCCAAGTGCAAAGTCGGATCGGGGCCAATCGGGCGATCGCTTTTGATCTCACCGCCGCCTGTTCGGGTTTTCTGGTGGCATTAGTCACCGCCACCCAGTTTATCCGTACTGGTACTTACCGCAATGTCTTGGTTATCGGGGCCGATGTTCTCTCCCGTTGGGTGGATTGGAACGATCGCGCTACCTGTGTCCTTTTTGGTGATGGGGCAGGGGCGGTTCTTTGTCAAGCAAATGATACAAAAGATAACATTCTCGGTTTTGAACTCCATAGCGACGGCAGCCAGAATAGTTCTCTCAATCTCGCCTATCAGGGGGAGGAATTGCCCCTTAAAGAGGGGGTAAGGGTTCAAAAAGGGACCTATAAGCCTCTAACGATGAACGGACGGGAAGTCTATCGTTTTGCTGTGGCAAAAGTGCCAGAGGTCATCGAAAAAGCCCTCTATCGGGCTAATTTAACCACCAGTGACATCGATTGGTTAGTTCTGCACCAAGCTAACCAAAGAATTATGGACGCGGTGAGCGATCGCCTGAAACTGCCTCCGGAAAAAGTGATCAGCAATCTCAGCGAGTATGGCAACACCTCCGCCGCCTCGATTCCTCTAGCCCTCGATGAAGCTGTCAGGAGTGGTAAGGTCAAAAAAGGTGATATTATTGCTTCTTCCGGCTTTGGTGCCGGTTTAACTTGGGGTGGGATTATCTTCCGTTGGGGAGATTAATTCAGTAACCAGTAACCAGTAACCAGTAAACTAAAAACTCACATCTGATAACTGATAACTGATAACTGATAACTGACCAAAACACAACTATCTATCTATTTTAAGAACTTATGAAAACAGCGTGGATATTCCCGGGACAAGGATCGCAAGCGTTAGGAATGATTGGAGATTTAGCGGAAAGCGCACTTGGCCAAGAGAGATTAGAAAGAGCAGCAAAAATCCTTGGTTGGTCGGTTTTAGAAAAATGTCAAGGGGATGAAGAAACCCTATCTCGTACTCTTTATACTCAACCTTGTTTATTTGTGGTGGAGAGTATTTTAGCGGATTTGTTGCAAGAAAAAGGTCATTTTCCCGATCTAGTTGCCGGTCATAGTCTCGGTGAATATTCCGCTTTATATGCGGCCAGGGTGTTTAATTTTGAAACAGGATTAAATCTAGTTCAAAACCGTTCCCGTTTGATGGATGCGGCCGAAGGTGGTAAAATGGCCGCCTTGATGAAATTTGATCGCACCAGTCTAGAAACAGTGGTTAATCAGACGGAAAATGTAGTTATTGCTAATGATAATAGTGCTGAACAAGTGGTGATTTCTGGGACTCCTGAAGCGGTGGATTTAGTATTAGGTCAAGTGAAAGTTAAGCGGGTTATCCAGTTAAAAGTATCCGGTGCTTTTCACTCTCCCTTGATGGAAAATGCTGCCATTCAATTTCAGCAAATTTTAGAATTAGTTAATTTTCGGTCTGCAAAAGTTCCTGTGATTTCTAATGTCGATCCCAGCCATCCTACCCAGGACGGGGAAGAATTAAAAAAATATCTGATCTGGCAGATGACTAGCTCGGTTCGCTGGCGAGAAATTATGTTAAAATTGCCAGATGTGGGTGTGAAGAAAGCGATCGAAGTGGGTCCAGGTAAGGTTTTAACTGGTTTAATTAAACGAACTGCTCCCGCAATTGAGTTAGAAAATATTAGTCAATTAGCTGATATATCCAAGAATAGCGACGATGTTATATTCCAGGGTTCATTAATTGGTGTTGGTTAAATTATCTGGCAATATTTTCGATGAAATAAATTGATCGATCCTATGTAGGGTTTGCGGCAAAAAGCTGTTCCTAGGGGCAGGGTGTGGGGTGTGGGGTTTTACCTATTTTGAGGTAGCCAGTTACCTAATTTTCAGGGAAAAAGTACCTGAATTTTCCCCCCGATCCCCGCAACGGCTGGCACTTTTTGAGGGAAAAAAAGTCTAAAAGTCTGATCCAACAAGGTTTTTAGATTTATTCAGCAAGCCCTATGTAAGTTAAACTTATCACACAGAACCTAGAAGAGCCAAAATAAGTACCCAAGCAAAATTAATTACACATATCTAACCCCGCTCTTGCCTCTTGCCTATCTTCACTAGGAAATTAATTTTGCACGACTACTTAGGGACTTGCGTAGGAATAATATCCCAGCCAGAAATCGCTCTGTAGAAGAACCAGACCAGCCAGATGGCACATTATCAAAGCGCAAGTCCCTAACACCTCGAAGGCTCTCCCCCTACTTAAGGTGATCAGCAAACCTGAGCGATCGGAGGGCGCAAGCATTGCGCCCCTACAGTAACGGATTTTGTCTACAATGTAGGGGCGAACTGCGTTCGCCCAAAAGGTACATTATCAAAGCGCAAGTCCCTAGTACAAAAGTACCTAATGCTCATCCCTATCACCGGCTACAGGTATCTGCTATCTGATTAGGTAAAAACCGAGGATTTTTTGCAAGCGTAGCAAAGAAATTGAGCGATTCCCTTGCCAAGCGCACCTCTTTCTCTGACAATAGATGAGAGACTGATGAGAAACTGTCAGTTGTAGTGAGACAGCCTTAGCAAACCAGTCAAAGACTCATAAATTCACTCTGAGCTGCCACAAATTGCCGTCATACCAACTTCTAGGACAAAAATAGGAATGCGAGTAACCTTTACCGAAAATCAGGGTTTTAGAAAGGAATTGAATAAACGGGTTGATGCTTATTTTACCGAAAACGGCATCCCCACCAGAGATAATTTGGCCATGTACCTGAAGACAATCACGATTTTAACTTGGGTAATTGCCGCTTGGTTATTTGTGCTTTTTGGTCCGGATATCTGGTGGCTAAAAATCATCGGTTGTCTGGTTTTAGGAGCAGGATTAGCAGGGATTGGTTTTAGCATTGGTCATGATGCCAACCATGGCGGCTATTCTAGTAAAAAATGGGTTAATTCCCTCCTTGGCATGACCTACGATTATATCATCGGCGCTTCCAGTTATCTCTGGCGTTTTCGTCATAACTATCTCCATCATACCTACACCAATGTTTTAGGGTACGATCTGGAAATTCACGGGGATGGTGTGGTGCGAATGACTCCCCATGCCGAGCATAAATGGTATCATCGATATCAACATTTATTTATCCCAATCCTCTACGCTATAATTCCTATCTATTGGTCATTCTCCGATGTGCGCTCTATCCTCTTTCGTCATCGTTTTGGCGAGATTAAAATTCCCAATCCTAAAGCGATCGATCTATTCATTTTATTGAGCGGAAAAGTTGTTTATCTCTTTTGGTTTATTGGCATTCCTCTCTTAGTTGGTTATAGTCCCCTAGAAATAGCGATCGGTTTTCTCATTGTTTTTATGACCTATGGAGTGCTTGCCTGTCATGTATTTATGTTAGCTCACGTTTTGGAACCCGCCGAATTTATTCAACCCTCGGCAGCTAATCAAATCGAAGACGAATGGGCAATTTTTCAAGTGCGAACTACCGTAGATTTTGCCCCTAAAAATATCTTTTTAAATTGGTATTTAGGGGGATTAAATTATCAAGTCGTTCATCATCTTTTCCCACAAATTTGTCATATTCACTACCCCAAAATTGCCCCAATTTTAGCGGAAGTTTGCCAAGAATTTGGCGTTAATTATGCCGTTTATCCCACCCTCTGGGGTGCTTTAGCTTATAATTATCGTTGGCTCAGGCAATTAGGCAATAAACAAAGTAATTTCGATCTCAAATTAGCCAGCTAAAATCAGTTATCGGTTTTCAGTTATCAGTTATCAGTTTTGGCTCTTCTAGGTTCTGTGTGATAAGTTTAACTTACTATATGATCGATCGATCTTTGTGTCCTTTGTGTCTTTGTGGTTCCTTCCACTCGCTCGCCAGCAGGACTGTATCTTAGAATACATTTTGCCCACCAAACCTAAGAGAGCTTGATTACTGATCACTGATTACTGTTTACTGATCACTGAAAAATGAACCTACCCAACTCGATTACCCTATCGCGACTCTTGGGACTGCCATTAATTTTATACTGGTTGCATCAAGGCACAGAAATCGATCGCTGGTTAAGTTTAATTATCTTTCTGATTGCTGCCAGTACCGATTGGCTCGATGGTTATCTAGCGCGAAAATTGGATCAAATCACCGAATTAGGGAAATTTCTCGATCCTTTGGTCGATAAATTACTGGTTCTCGCTCCTCTTTTAGCTCTGATTGAAATGGATGTAATTGCCGCTTGGGGAGTATTTTTGATTCTTGCTCGCGAATTAGCGATCGCTGGTTGGCGCATTAATCCCAATTTAACGGGAAATAGCGACATAAAAGGGGCTAATTGGTGGGGAAAAAGCAAAACAGTCAGCCAAATTATCGCTATCGCTCTCTTAATCGCTCCCTTGCCTTCTGAATATAATTTAATTGCTCAGGGGGCTTTTTGGCTATCAGTAACATTAACTTTAATTTCTGGGGTGATTTATATCATACCCAGCCAAAAATTAACCTAGAATTGATAAAAACTTAACCATTAGCAATAATTCCAGAAACAAGCCTAGAACACAGGGTTGTATTTTTTTTCTCGGTATATAATAATCGGGAGGAGGACTATCAAACTCTTCACATTCAAACATATCATTACAAAGGAAAAACCATGCCCACTATAACCACATCATTCGCCTCCCTCACCGGTCCCACTGGTGCTAATTTCAATCCTGCTACCACCACTCCGACAGTGCGTGATTTCCTAACCAACCCTGCCTTTAATAATATCCTCATTCATGTATCAGGACCGGGCATTATCATTCCGGGCAATAATCTCACTTCCCAGGGCCTTTTACTCGACGGCGTTACTACAGCTTGGAGAATAACCACATCCGGCTCTCCTCCTGCTAACTTAACCCTTACCCGGCTCGGTGGAGGCTTTTCTCCTCTGTCCTTTCCCGCGCTGCCAGCCAATAGCTATACCTTTGTTAAAGGTGGGGCTGCCGGCAATTATGTCCTAACCGGTGATAATTTCACGAAGCAGTTAGCGTCGGGTACGCAACAAAGGTCGATCTGGAGGTTCCAAGCAGCAAACCTTATTACCGACGATTTCTATAACATTACAGGTAGTGATTACAACGATACCCTAACCGGTGGCGGTGTAGCGGATACCCTAATCGGTGGCAGCGGAAGCGATAGCCTAGATGGTGTAGGGGGAAACGATAGCCTACTTGGTGACGGCGGGAACGACACCCTATTTGGTGACACGGGAAACGATAGCCTACATGGGCAACTTGGCGACGATCGCCTAGATGGTGGCGACGACGAGGACACCCTATTCGGTAACGACGGAACCGACACCCTACTTGGTGGCGCGGGAAACGATAGCCTAGATGGTGGTACGGGAAACGATAGCCTAGATGGTGGCGACGACAACGACACCCTATTTGGTGGCACGGACGACGACACCCTACTTGGTGGATCGGGAAACGATAGCCTAGATGGTGGATCGGGAAACGATAGCCTAGATGGTGGTGCTGGCACGGATAACCTATTTGGTGGCACGGACAACGACACCCTACTTGGTGGTACGGGAAACGATAGCCTAGATGGGGGTACGGGAAACGATAGCCTAGATGGTGGCGCCAACGCGGATACCCTAATCGGTGGCGGCGGATTGGACACCCTAACTGGTGGTTCGGGTATAGACCAGTTTGTTTTAAACAGTCCCAACCAAGGCTCTGTCTCCATCACCGATTTTGGTAATGGTGGTGCAGATGCTATCGTAGTTTCTAACGCTGGTTTCGGTGGTGGACTGCCTCTCGGTACTTTGGATCCTACCCTATTCGGGACAACTGGGGGCGGTGCTGTCAGATTTGTCTACGTTACTGGTACTAATAATTTTTTATTTTTTGACACAGACGCTAGTACTGGTGTTAATCTGGTTGAAATCGCACAGATTGCTGGCCCTACCGCAGGGAGCCTCGGTGCGAGCAATATTCTGGTGATTTGATTGCCTAATCTATCCCTGTCCCTCCCCTGCGGTGAGTCGGACAGTTGTGGATTTTTGGGGTAAAACCAAGCCACCAGAAATAATCTCTGTGGGTGTGTTAGCTAGGACTAGGACACCCTTATTATGTAGGAAGTCTCTGGTTTGAGGGAACTCTGGAACAGGCAACGGCAACGGTAGCTAGTCCTAAGTAGGGTTTGCTGAATAAGTACGGGCGAAGCATTCGGATAGAAAATCTACCTTTTCACCGATAGGTTATTGTCCGAATGCTTCGCCCCTACAGGACGCGGGCCGATGAAGACGCAAGGTTTAGCTTGGATAGCGCGGTTAAATTGGCTTTTTTGATAATCAACCCCCCCGACTAAAGCGAGAATTTCCCCAGTTTGACTGTTTAGGGTAACTAAAGCCCCTTGGGAGTATCGATAGCGAGGGCCTTGGTTTAAAATATGAGTTTTTAAGCTTTTTTCTGCGATCGCTTGCAGCCGGCGGTCTAAACTGGTTTCAACGATAAAATTGCCCTCTTTCGCTACTTCTTCCCCTAAAAGATCC
>NZ_JAQMSY010000161.1:0-24590 GCF_028329095.1 Microcystis sp. CS-574 | reverse complement strand
GTCAGGAGTCAGGAGTCAGTATTCAGTTATCAGTTCACTGAGAAAACTCCCCACACCCCACACCCCACACCCTACCCCCACGAAAAACTTTTTCAGCAAACCCTAATTAAGACGGGTAAATTAGTCAATTTCACCCACAACGATGATCTTTTTTTTATGTAGTTTTATTGCAAAAAAAAAGTTTTTTTGACAAAAAGCACAAAGTATGATAGGAACCCAAGGTATTTCTGGTTGCGAGTAATTATTGTAGAGAAGGGAGATGGGAGGGGGGTGTGGGGTGTGGGGAGTTTTCTCAGTGAACTGATAACTGAATACTGACTCCTGACTCCTGACCCCTATCTCACCATTGAGATAACTACTGTAATAACTCCCTGGGATCGGTGACTTCCCCTTTAATCGCTGCCGCTACCACCATCGCCGGACTCATCAACAAAGTACGACCGGAAGCGGAACCTTGACGACCTTTAAAATTACGATTGGAGGAGGAAGCGCTGATCTGATCTCCCTGCAATTTATCGGGATTCATGGCTAAACACATGGAACAGCCAGCCTCGCGCCATTCAAAGCCTGATGCTAGGAAAATTTGGTCTAATCCTTCCGCTTCCGCCTGTTTTTTGACTCTTTCGGAACCGGGGACGATAAAAGCTTTCACATGGGGGGCCACACGATGACCTTGGGCAAATTTGGCCGCTTCGCGCAGATCACTGATCCGGCCGTTAGTACAGCTACCGACGAAGCAGACATCGATTTTTGTGCCTTTAATCGGGGTGCCGGGGGTGAGTTTCATGTATTGATAGGCTTCCTCTGCGATCGCTCTTTCACTTGCCGGTAAACTTTCGGGAGTGGGAATGACTTCGTTAACCCCGATTCCTTGGCCCGGAGTGATCCCCCAAGTAACGGTGGGTTCGATTTCGCCGGCATCGAAGACCACCACATCGTCATAAACCGCATCGGCATCGCTTTTAATGCTTTCCCACCAATTAACCGCACTTTCCCAGTCTTTAGGCGCAAAATCAAGACCTTTGAGGTAATCGTAGGTGATCTGATCGGGGTTGATATAACCACATCGGGCCCCACCTTCGATCGCCATGTTACAAATCGTCATCCTTTCTTCCATGGACATCCGTTCAATTGTACTGCCTGCGTATTCATAGGCATAACCAACACCGCCTTTAACGCCCAATTGACGAATAATATGGAGAATTACATCTTTAGCATAGACTCCAGGGTTTAAATCGCCGTTTACCTCCACTCGACGCACTTTTAATTTCGATAGGGATAGGGTTTGGGTAGCAAGAACATCGCGTACTTGGGAAGTGCCGATGCCAAAAGCGATCGCACCAAAAGCGCCGTGGGTGGAGGTGTGGGAATCACCACAGGCGATCGTCATCCCGGGTTGGGTTAGTCCCTGTTCGGGAGCGATCACATGAACTATGCCCTGATTGCCGGAACCTATGCCGTAGAAAGGAATATGATTGGTTTGAACATTAGTTTCGATCGCTCGGATCATTTCCTCGGCCAAATCGTCAAGGAAAGGACGTGCTTGATTTTCGGTGGGGACGATGTGATCGACGGTAGCAATAGTCCGTCTGGGAAATAATACTTTTAAACCTCTTTCTCTTAGCATCGAAAAAGCTTGCGGACTGGTGACTTCATGCACTAGATGCAGTCCGATAAATAATTGTGTCTGTCCACTGGGAAGAATCTTAACCGTGTGTGCGTCCCAGACTTTATCGAATAATGTTCTTGCGCTCATTGACTTGGGAATGATAGTCATCTCCCTAATCATATCAGCTAACCCTGGCCGATAAATATTAATTTTTTCTTTTCTCTTGGTTAGGAGGGATAAGAGATAAATAGCTTTGTTTTTGCCAGATTAAAACCATCAGTGTTTGAGTGAAATAAAAGACTTTCGCTAATAACTATTTGAGTGATTACTTCTGCTCCTTACCCCCCGTTTCCTATAATCTTTCAAGAGGATTTAGTATAACATTCTCTAGGTTTGAATAACCCCTCAGTCCATAGCAAAAAAAATTATTCTTTTCTTGTCACTGATAAATTCTGCTCGCTAACTCTCTTGTTCAGATAAATTTCTCCGAGAACAATTAATCCTAGAATCAGAGGTAAACTCAGCCATGCTCCTAGGTTTCCTAAGTAGTTAACACTAATAGCAATCAGGAGAGTTATCCCCATATAAATAATCGCTACTTGTGAATGAGACAAGCCAGATTTTTGTAATCTTTGATAAAGGTGACTGCGGTGAGCTTGGAAGATATTTTCCTTTCTAAATAATCGACAAATCAGGGTATAAATAGCATCACCAATCAGAGGGAAAGTGATAGTTAAAGCTGACCAAAATTGACTTTGATTGCCTTGGTTATTAAGTAAAACCATAGCGACAATTGCCCCTAGACTGGTGCTACCCACATCGCCCATAAAAATTTTCGCTGGCGACCAATTCCAGAGGAGAAAACCGCCTAAAGCTGCCACTAAAAGCCATAAAATTGGTTGCTGAAAATAGAGAGCGAGAAATCCTAATTGTACCGCCGTACAGCCAGCCACCAAACCATCAAGACCATCCATAAAATTATAAAAATTAATGTTCGCAGTCAGTCCGATAATTGTGAGAATAATAGCCAAAATTTTGCCGACAAAACCCAAATCTAATAGCCAAGATTGGGGAAAAGCACCGAAAAAAATGACCGCAATACTAGCGGAGGATAACTGCACCAAATAGCGAATACTAGAGGGAATACCGCGACGATCATCGAGAAGGCCGATAATAATTAAAGGAGTCAGGGATAACCACAGGGGAATGAGAGGAAGGGAAGGGGGAAGGAGAAAATAACTGAGGCCGCCAGTCAGAGCAAAAGCGACGACAAAACCGAGTCCACCTCCTCTAGGTGTGGGTTGACTATGGCTGCTACGCTCATTGGGAATATCTAACAATTGTTGACTAAAACGTTGTTTAATCAGGGCAACCACCAGAAAACTAATCAGAAAACTGATGACTGACAGTAGGGATAATAACATAGGGATTTTTGCGCTCAGATTCATTATCGATCCTACGCTGTTCGGTGACAAAAAGTGCAGATATTGCCCTCGTGGTTTTAGTCAGTGTCAGCATCGCACTTCAACAGCTAAGGCGCTCTGAAGTTTGGGGGATATTAGCAGAAATTTTAGGTTTAACTTACTCTCGATCGCTTTTTACCTGACTGATGCGACGAACGTTTAAAACATCGCTCATCAGCTTAATTTGAGTAACACAGCGTTCAAATTGTTGCAGGTCTTTTACTTCAATTTTCAGGGAAATTAAAGCGGGTTTACCGAAATTAGTCTTAACTCCGGCATTGCGAACGTTAATATTTTGGTCACTTAAACGAGAGAGAATATCTTTTAAAACCCCGACGCGATCAATCACTTCAATCTGAATATTTACTGGATAAGTTTGATAACGTCCCTGGTCATCTATGGGGTTCCAACTAACAGGAATTAAGCGTTCAGCTTCGGCTTTTTCCACATTCGAGCAGCCCTGACGGTGAATAACAATACCTTCCCCCGCATGGGCAACTATACCAGTAATATTTTCTCCGGGTAAAGGACAACAACAACCGGCCAAACGATAGACTAATCCCTCCACACCGGCGATCGGTGATTTACTAACGGGTAAAGCCCTTTGAACGGGAGAAGGTGGTAGAATCAATTGGGAATCAGTTAGGACATCGGGCGGATTTTTGGCCGTTAAAATTTCCTGTTGATTTTTAACTGTTTCTTGCAGACGATTAACCACATTTTTTAGGGTAACTTCGCCGTAACCCAAAGCCGCCAATAAATCATCTACTGCCACATAATTGCACTGTTTAGCCACCGATTGCATTCGTTCCGATTTTAGCAGGGCATCGAAGCCAGTTTTACCTAATTCTTTCTCTAATAAATCACGACCTCGGCTAATATTTTCTTCTCGTCGTGATTTTTTGTACCATTGCCGGATGCGATTTCTGGCACTAGGAGTAACGACAAAATTTAACCAATCTAAACTAGGGTGACTATTTTTGCTGGTGAGAATTTCCACCAGATCACCATTTTGCAAGGGAGCATCAAGAACTGACCATTTACCATTAATTCTTGCCCCTTTCATCTGATTACCTACTTCGCTATGAATATGATAGGCAAAATCTACCGGTGTTGCACCTTGGGCCAGAGCCACCACATCACCTTTGGGGGTGAAAACATAGATATCTTCTTCAAAGAAATTATTTTTGAGGCCATCCATGTATTCTTGGCCATCTTTAAGGTCTTTTTGCCAGTCGAGCAGATTACGCAGCCAAGCGAATTTTTCATCCTCGGCGGTTAAAGTTGTCTGACTAGAACCAGTTTCTTTATACTTCCAATGGGCTGCAATACCGTATTCAGCAACATGGTGCATTTCTAGGGTGCGAATCTGCACTTCTAAGGGACGGGCATTTAAACCAACAACGGTGGTATGGAGAGATTGATAACGGTTAGCTTTTGGTAAACCGATATAGTCTTTAAAACGGTTGGGAATCGGAGTAAATTGATCGTGAACTACGGCTAAACAACGATAACATTCCTCTTTAGTTTCGACGATAATGCGGACGGCGGCGATATCATAAATCTGCTCGAATTCTTTACCCTGGTTGTGCATTTTATGATAGATGCCGTAGAGATGTTTGGGGCGACCCTGTAAATCAAGAACTTTTATGCCAATTTCTTGCAATTTTTCCCGCAATGTGTTAACAACTGTTTCGATGCGGGACTCTCGATCGATACGTTTTTCCGATACCAATAACTGCACGGTGCGATAAGCATCGGGTTCGAGGTATTTAAAGCATAAATCCTCTAATTCCCATTTAAATCGCCCAATCCCTAAACGGTTAGCCAGAGGAGCAAAGATTTCTCTAGTTTCGAGGGCGATGCGTTGCTGCTGTTGCGGGTTGAGGTGTTCGAGGGTTTGCATATTGTGCAGGCGATCGGCTAATTTGACCACGATAACGCGGATATCTTGAGCCATCGCCAGGAACATTCGGCGAAAATTCTCGGCTTGCCGTTCAGTTTTGCTAGAAAAGTTGAATTTGGAGAGTTTTGTCACCGCTTCCACCAAATTACGCACCTCAACACCGAATCTAGCCTCGATTTCTTCGGGGGTGACTTCCGTATCTTCCACCACATCGTGAAGGAATCCCGCCGCGATCATTGCCCCATCACCCCCCAGATCCCGCAGTAATCCCGCTACAGCTATGGGATGGGCGATATAGGGTTCCCCGGATTTGCGATACTGGCCCTCGTGGAGTTTGTAGGCGAAATTAAAGGACCTACAGATTAAATCGCTATCGGGATTCTGGGGGTCGTTTTCGTAGGTAATTAGGCATTCTTGCAGCCAATCGGGTAAAACTAACGCTTTTTTCGGTTCCGTGGCCCGGGGAAGGGCGGTGAGGGTTTCTGGTTGGGTGGCAGTGATGGCGTTCATGGTTGGATCGGGGGGATAATAGGGGTGGTGGAGACGGATAACTAGAAAACTATTAGGCCGAAGGGATGGCAGATTGCTTAATTCTCTAACACTAGAATCGGACTTATCGGCGAAAAGGATGCGATTCTTTTAAGTTTTTGTCTCTGGTTGAGAGGAGAGAGGACTTGCAACCGTGACGGCAAATCGTTAATCTTATGTAACAAATTCTAACGCGCTTTGTATTGGATGCTACCGACAAATTACCATCAAGCCTACAAATCTTTGTTAAGAAAACTGGAGGATTTCAGTCTTGCCCTTCTGGATGGGGATGCTTCCACGGGGTTACAATCTTTTCAAGCTTTACAAACCTGTCTAGAAGGGGAGATATTGTCACTAAATGATGACAATTTCAGCCCCGAGGTGGCTAATCGTTGGCGCACAGTCCAGACGGAACTATATCGATCGTGGCGATTGCTGGAGACGGATTGGTTATTTTTGGCCTCGGCGCGGCAAGGACGGGAGAAACGTTTACAGATAATTAGCGAGCGAGTGGCGACTTTAAAGGGGTATTGTCGGCTTTTGTTAGGGGCAGTTGTCGATTAGTGATTAAATGCTCGATCGCCGTTTGTGTGGCATACTTGACCCTAAGTAGGTAGGCGTTAAAAATTATCAGATGCCCCCCTTATCAAGGGGGATCCCCCCGCCTATCGGCACCCCCCTTATCAAGGGGGGACTAAGGGGGGATCAGAGGCAAAATCTATCTTCGATTTAATTATAACTACTTACTTAAGTCCTAACTTTTATCGTTACCGATCGCCTCATGTTGGAAATTAAAGACCTAAAAATTGCCTACCCGACCGAATTAAGTTCTCCCTCTTGGGCGATCGATGGGGTATCTTTGAGTATAGGCAAGGGGGAAACTCTGGGATTAGTGGGTGAATCTGGTTGTGGAAAATCGACCATCGGTAAGGCTATTTTAAGGTTATTACCTAATCGCACTCACGTGGAAGGTGAGATTACCTTTGAAGGGCGATCGCTTTTATCTTTATCTAGCAAACAGTTGGAAAAGTTTCGCGGGGAAGCGGTGGGATTAGTCTTTCAAGATCCGATGACGCGACTGGATCCGCTGATGACTATTGGCGATCATTGTGTGGAAACTTTGCAAGCTCATCGACGAAATTTAACCTATCGTCAAGCTAAAAATCAAGCTTGTACTGTCCTAGAAAAAGTGAAAATTCCCGCTAATCGTTGGTCCCAATATCCTCACGAATTTAGCGGGGGAATGCGGCAAAGAGTGGCCATTGCTTTAGCTTTATTATTAAACCCTAAGTTAATTATTGCCGATGAACCCACCACCAGTTTAGATGTGACGGTTTCGGCGGAAATTCTGCGGGAATTAAAGCGTTTATGTAGCGAGGAACAGATGGGATTATTGTTAATTTCCCATGATTTAGCGCTGGTGGGAGAATATTGCGATCAATTAGCGGTGATGCAGGGGGGCAAAATTGTCGAATCGGGAGCGGTAAAAACAGTTTTTAATACACCTGAACACCCCTACACCCGTTCTCTTTTAGCCGCCGCTTTACACCTACAGTTACGCGAGGAAAAATCAACAGCAATTAAAGGCAAAGAAACGGTGTTAAAGGTGGATAATTTAAAACAGTATTATACCCTAGAAGGTAACTTTTTAGATGGTTTTTTCAAAAAAGAAAAGAAATTTATTAAAGCGGTGGATGAAGTCAATTTTGAACTGTATCGAGGGGAAATATTCGGTTTAGTTGGGGAGTCGGGGTGTGGGAAAAGTACCCTATCGCGAACCCTATTACAGTTAATTAAACCCACCGGGGGAAAAGTGGAATTTTTAGGAGAAGATTTAACCCCTTTATCGGGGGAAAAAATGCGTCCCAAACGACGCTTAATACAGATGATTTTTCAGGATCCCCTCGCTTGTCTCAATCCTCTAATGACGGTGGGAGAAAGTATCGCCGATCCGCTTTTTATCCATCAAAAAGTTAATCTAGAAACGGCTAAAAAACAGGTTTTAGAAATGTTAGATCGAGTCGGTTTAACACCGGTAGAGGAATTTTATCGACGCTATCCTAGAGAGTTATCGGGGGGACAACAGCAAAGGGTAGCCATTGCTCGCGCTTTAATTACTCGTCCAGAATTAGTTATTTGTGATGAACCGGTTAGTATGCTCGATGCTAGTGTTCAGACACAGGTTTTAGAGTTAATGTTAGAGTTACAAAAGTTATTTAATCTAACTTATTTATTTATAACTCATGATCTTTGGTTAGCGAGATTCCTCTGCGATCGAATTGCGGTGATGACTGCGGGTAAAATAGTTGAAATGGGTGACACTGAACAGATTTTTAGCCATCCCCAACACCCCTACACCCAAAAATTAATCGCCGCAGCCCCGAGAATTTATCCCGACAGCAACTAAAATCGCTCTAGGGGTTTATAATTGTTATTGTCTAGATATGGTTAGGAAAGACAAAATGGCCAGACAACTTCAGATAACTCTCCCTGAAGATACCATGCAACTTCTCGATCGATGGTTGGCGAGTAGTGATTATCCTGAAAAAGAATATAATAATTTAATTAATGAAGCGATTAAATTATATATTATGGAACCACAGAGAAACTACCTCAAGCAACAATTAAAGGAAAGAGCTATTGTTAGAGCAGAAAGAGATTTAAATTTAGCACAAGATTGGTTTTCTCCAGAGGAGTATTTATGGTAATAATGATTATTTTTAAAGTCAAAAAACTGCTCAAAAAATTTGTTTTTAGTCTCCAAGAGGAAGGATGGAAACCAGCACTCAAAAAGACGAAACGAAAAATTATTAAAATTCTCACAGGAAAGAATTCCTCTGAATTTGAAGAACAGGTGATCGAAAGTGCTAAACTAGCTGAACCCCGACCCCTAGAAATTGCCAGTAGTGATGATCCTTTAGTCTCGATTATTATTCCTGCTTATAACCAATTTGCCTACACCTTTAACTGTTTGGAATCCTTGAGTGTTAACTTAAGTTCTGATTTAGCTTATGAAATAATCATTGTTAATGATGCTTCCACTGATGACACCTTAGAACAATTAGCCACTTTAGTTAAAGGAATTAAAGTATTAACTAATGCAGAGAACTCTGGTTTTATTCGTTCCTGTAATTATGGAGCTAGTCAAGCAAAAGGTCAATACCTATATTTTCTCAATAACGACACTCGTATTCTGGAAAATTGTCTAGAAAGTTTATTAAAATTAATTGTCAATAATCCCCAAGTTGGTGCGGTGGGTTCTAAGTTAATTTATGCTAATAGTAAACAACAAGAAGCGGGGGGAATTATCTGGAATTCTGCCGATGGTTGGAATTATGGACGCTTAGATAGTCCCGATGAACCAGAATATAATTATGTGCGTCCCGTGGACTATTGTTCGGGGGCCAGTTTATTAGTTCCTACGGAATTATTTAAGCAATTAGGTGGTTTTTCTCAAGACTTTATCCCCGCGTATTATGAAGATACAGACTTATGTTTTGCCATCCGAGAATTGGGTTATCAAGTCCTCTATCAACCCCAATCTAACGTTATTCACTACGAAGGAATCACCTCGGGAACAGACCTTTCCAGTGGGATCAAACAATATCAAGTTATTAATCAAACTAAGTTTCGAGAAAAATGGTCAAAGGTATTAACTAAACACCTGGATAACGATGCTAATAATGTACCGAAAGCTGCCCGACGTTTACAAGGAAAACCGACAATTTTAGTCATTGACTCCTACGTTCCACTATACGATCGAGAATCCGGCTGTGTGCGTTTATTAAATATTCTTAAGCTACTGCTCAATTTAGGCTATTCAGTGATTTTCTTTCCCGATAATGGCTATCCTGAACAACCCTATACTTCCGTCCTACAACAGCTGGGAATTGAGGTTATTTATGGCACAGCGCAAAGATATAATCTAGAAGAAAAATTAATCAAATATTTACCTCTGATCGATGGAGTTTGGTTGTGTCGTCCCGAATTGTGCGATAAGTATATGGACTTAATTCGCTTAAAAACAAAAGTGCCAATTATTTATGATACAATTGACCTGCATTTTCTACGTTTAAAACGGCAAAAAGACTATCTCGATCCCAGTTATCAAAATACTAGCTGGAGTTGGGAAACCTATCAGAAATTAGAGTTAAACTATGCTAATCAAGCGGAAGCAACCGTGGTAGTAACGGAAGACGAAAAGCAGGTTTTATCCTCTTTAGGAGTGAAAAATGTTTGGGTAATCCCCAATATCCATGAAGAAATTTACCTGTCAGAAAAAGTTGCTTTTGACCAGCGATCGGGTTTAGTATTTATTGGTAGCTACAATCACCCTCCTAACATTGATGCAGTTAAGTGGTTATGTTTAGAAATTATGCCCTTAGTTTGGGCATCCCGTCCCGATATTACCGTTAATTTATTGGGAAGTAACCTCAAGGATGAAGTAAAAGAATTAGCCAGTGATCAAGTGATTGTTACTGGTTATGTTCCCGAAGTAGAACCCTATTTTCAAAAGAATCGTATTTTTGTTGCTCCCCTGCGATTTGGTGCGGGAATGAAGGGTAAAATAGGTCAAAGTCTTTCCCTAGGATTACCCACTATTACCACAAGAATTGGTGCCGAAGGTATGGGATTAATTGACCACCAGGATGTTTTAATTGCCGATACTGCCGAGGAATTTGCCCAAGCAGTGATCGAACTCTATGATCATAGGGAATTGTGGCAAAAACTCGCCGATAATTCCCTAGAAACTATTAAGAGATACCAACCCGCTACCGTGCAAACTAACCTACAAGCTTTGTTATCTAATCTAGGAATTATTGCTAAGGATAGTTAACAAGAAAAAAGCTCATTTCTCCCACAGGTCTATTCTATGTCACCAAAATCAACTCTAGAATCAGCAATTTTGCAGAGTTAAAAACCTATTGAGAAAGTCGGAGTTCTCTAGAAGTAGTTCCCGACTATAACCCCCTCACTTCTCTCGAAAAATTTGGCAAGAAAAACTCAAAAACTTGGCAATTAATACCCGTTTATTTCTGATTAACGACTCCTTTCTCCTTGAAAAAATATGCCAACTTATCCTGATATCTCCAGTCAAGCTTTTAAACATCCCCTAGATCAGCAAGCTGAACAGGCCTTAAGATCAGTTCCGGGGTTTGATTTATTAGCGAAAAGTTTTTCCGAATATCTCTATGAACGTCCCCAGCAAATTTTATTAATGGGCAATGATTTAAAAGTTGGTCCTCGTCAATACGCCACTTTATACGGCATCTATCGCGAATGTCTGCGGGATTTAGATATGTTCCCAGAACCGAATCTTTATGTCAGTCAAAACCCTTTAGCCAATGCCTATTCTTTGGGGTCAGAACATCCCTATATAGTCTTTAATACTGCTCTTTTAGACCTCTTAGATGAAGAAGAAATTCGAGTAATTCTTGCCCACGAATTAGGTCATTTAAAATGCGATCATAGTATTTTGATTCAAATGTCTTTTTGGGTGATGGGGGCGGCTAATTTTCTTGGGGACATCACTTTAGGACTAGGAAAAGCCATTACTACTGGTCTAGTTTATGCCTTTTATGAATGGCGCAGAAAAGCCGAATTATCAGCAGACAGAGCGGCTTTATTAGTTACCGATGATTTAAATTTAGTCCTGAGAACTTTAATGAAATGTGCAGGAGGAAGCCAAAAATATCTGCATGAATGCAACTTAGAAGAATTTATTCGCCAAGGAGAAGCTTATCGACAATTAGACCAAGATAACTTAAACCAGATTTATAAATTTATCATTTATAATGGTGGGAATGGTTCCTTTTTAACTCATCCTTTTTCCGTGGAAAGAATCCAGTATCTACAGCAATGGTTTAACTCGGAATCCTATCGTCAAATTCGCCAGGGAAACTATGCCCAAATAGGGGTAAAAAGCTCAATTAATGTTGATGCTAATGATAGCGAAAGCGAAAGATTGCAGCGACAAATAGCAGAACTACAAGCACAAATTGAACGGGCAAAAAGACAAAGAAACCACGAATAATCTATACGAAGGCAAAATGCAAAAGGCAAAAGGCAGCTTTGTTCTCCCCACACCCCACACCCCACACCCTACAACTTCCCACTTGCCACTGATAACTGATAACTGATAACTGTATCGGTTATTGCGACTTTTTATTTCCTGAAAACCGCCTTGTGTAAGCCAAGTTAGTTGCTTATTATGGAGGTAATCGCAGTCAGAGAAAACCTCTCAAGGAAATTATTACTATGGCTTTCACTCTTTATTCTCCCTTCCTAGAAATTAATTCTGTTCAACGTCAAATCGATCAACTTTTTCAAGAAGTATTACCGACAACTTCATCGGTATCTCGTCCCCCGGTGGAAATCTCTGTTAATGAGGATTCCGTGCAATTGAAAATCGAATTACCCGGTGTGGATATTAAAGATATCGATGTGGAGGTTAGCAAACAAATGGTGGCTATTAATGGGCAACGTCAACGCCCTGCCGAGGTGGAAAACAGCGAATTTTATTATGGTAAATTTAGTCGCTTGATTACCCTACCAGTGGAGGTGCAAAATAGCCAAGTTACCGCTAACTATCAAGACGGTATTCTTTATCTCACCCTCCCGAAAGCGGTGGCAGAAAAAAATAAAGTGGTGAAAGTTAATCTTGGTTAGATGAGAAAAAGACTGGAGAATTTCTCCAGTCTTTAGTTTTATTTGTGGTCGCTAACTGTTAATTGGATTCTTTGCCATTTACGTTAACGGGACGGGGCTGAATAACACCAAAACCGCCGTGATTGCGTTGATAGATAACGTTGATTTCGTTAGTGTCTTTGTTGCAAAACATATAGAAATCGTGATCGACTAATTGCAATTGTGTTAGTGCTTCCTCAATAGTCATCGGTGGCATGGCAAAGTATTTCATCCGCACTACTTCCGCAGGTAATTCGGGAGTGCGATCGCCAATTAGGTTATCATCTAAGGGTTTTTCTTGCACCACCTCGCTAGTTTTAACGGTGGCGTTGGTGCGATGATCTACCAGTCTCTCTTTATACTTGCGGAGTTGACGAGCGATTTTATCAGAAACTAAATCAATACTTGCGTACAAATTTTCGCTTCCTTCTTGAGCGCGAATCACTGTTCCATTAGCATAAACCGTTACTTCCGCTTTGTGGCGATCGGGAATGCGTGCATTCTTTTCCACGGAGAGGTGAACATCAACTTTTGTGGTTATGCCGTTAAAATGTTTCACCGCTTTCTCCAGCTTTTGTTCGACATAATCATGAATAGCTTCGGTGACAGCGATATTATTGCCCTGAATCAATAGCTTCATACTCACTACTCCATCTAAAAATTTTGCTATAGACCGTCCACATCAACTATTTTTAAGGGATGTTGATGCTAGGAATTTAATCCTCAAAAATCCGCTCGATCGCGCTGTTGTCAGAGGTCACAGTCTAGATATTGTCGGTGTTTTCGTTCTCTTTTTTTTGTCGGATCGCGCGGAAAATTCATCGGGTCGAGCGCCTATTTGCAACTGGATTTATTTACCTCTATTCTAACAAGTTTCTCTCAACCTTTTCTTAACAGAAGTGCGAAGTTCTGTTAACTTTTATTTAAAGAAACCGATTTTCGCCGCCAGCAAGAGAATCCAGTGATTGTTTCTCCTGTGGGACGGTTAACATCCGAATAGATGGGATATCCTTAGATTAGCACTTAGTATTCTCCCCAACATCTATATCTTCTCTTCTTTTAATCTTCCTTTGCGCTCCTTTACATTTCTTAAATATTTTGACACATCTCGCAATGAATGCTCAAAAAATACCTCGTCTCTGTGGGCTGAAAATTCAGGCAATTACCCCCTATTCTCTGGCCTGGGCGCAACAGCGATCGCTGGTGGGGGCGAGAATTGCCGATCCTGACTTACCCGATGTGCTGCTCCTACTGGAACATCCCCCCGTTTACACCCTCGGTACTGGTTCAGATATTAAGTTTATTAAATTTAATCTTGACAAAACCGACAAAGAAGTGCATAGAATCGAGCGAGGAGGGGAAGTCACCTATCACTGTCCGGGGCAGTTAGTGGGCTATCCGATCCTCAATTTGCGCTATTATCAGCAGGATTTACACTGGTATTTGCGACAATTGGAAGAAGTCATCCTGCAAACTATCGCTATTTATGGATTGTCCGGGGAAAGAATCGGGGGCCTGACGGGGGTATGGGTAGAAGGGTATAAAATAGCGGCGATCGGTATTAAAGTTAGTCGTTGGATTACCTATCATGGTTTTGCCATTAATGTTTGTCCGGATTTAAGCGGTTTTGCCGAAATTATTCCCTGTGGGATTGCTAATAAACCCGTGGGCAGTTTACAGCAGTTTCTGCCTAATATTAGTCTTATGCAAGTACAGCAAGATTTATCGAGGGTTTTCGCCTCAGTTTTCGGTGTGGAATTATTTTCTCTTGACAAGGATTAATATGAGCGATCGCAAAGACCCAGAAAAACTCGCCGCAGAAAATAGGGACGATAACCCCGAAAATAACGGTAAAACCAGTTTATCGCCCCCCGATGCCTCCGAATACGTCTCCTCTTTATCTTCGCGTAATCCTCTGCGTCAGCGCATCCTACTATTAAAAGATCTTCGGCCGGGTAACGCGGGGTTACTGTTGGCCCCCCTGATGCTGATGACTATCGGCCTCGTCTTTAGCTGGGACTGGTTAGGCTTTTCTGGGGCGATAGTAGCGATATTAATATCTTTACAGGTGATTTTGCCCTCTATTCGCCAGTGGATCGCCCATTATCTCACCCCCTCTGAACGTCAGACGGTTTTCGCTTTTATCGTTTTTATAGCTGCTCTGGCCGGATTAGGGAAATATTTAGGAGTTTACGAGCGCATATTGCGATGGTTAGAGAGTTTTAAATACGATGAGTTTGGTTCCTGGGCCGAGTGGGTGGGGGCCTTGGGGCAGATTATGATCGCCGTGTTAGCCGTCTATGTGGCCTGGGAACAGTACGTTATTTCTAAGGATTTAACCATACAACAAAATCGCATTACCCAACAACAGACGATCGATTCCTATTTTCAGGGGATTTCCGATCTAGCCTTGGATGAGGAGGGATTTTTAGAAGATTGGCCCCAGGAAAGAGCGATCGCAGAAGGTCGCACCGCTTCCATCCTCAGCAGTGTCGATGCCTCTGGAAAAGCGAAAATACTGCGTTTTTTGAGTCAATCGCGGCTATTATCACCGATTAAACGCGATCGTTATCTAGGCAGACCGATTCTAGACGGGGAAGGGGGTTATGCGGAGGATCGAGAGTTCGGTACAAGAGTAGTACAATTGGGGGTAATGTTAGCGGGGGCCGACATTTCTGGGCAGGATTTGCGCTGGACGGATTTAAGCGAAGCGAATATGGTGCGGGCCGATTTAAGTTATAGCGATTTGGTGAAAGCAAATGTATCGCGGACAATTCTCTACGAAGCTAATTTAAGAGGGGCAGATATGAAAGGGATGCGTTTATTTTATGGTTCCCTAGAAAATGCTACCCCCCGCAGTCGTACCGTTCCCCCCAATTATGACAGCGGAGAACACACGGGAGCAGTGGTAGAAAATGTCAATTTTACCGGGGTGAAAAATATGAGCGAGGAACAACGTCACTATTGTTGTCGTTGGTGTGGGGAAAAGTCCCGCGCAACCATTCCGGGGGGATGTGCTGATATTGCCAATCTTTTAGGTCGTTAACGGAGGCGATCGGCAGGGGGCAGTGTTATAATCAGTGGTATTCATTGCTAATAATTCCCGCAAACTTATGAATCAAAAAGTCGTTATTCTTGCCACTGCTTCCGCTAGTTTATTAGCCCTATTAGTTACCACTAACTCCGTACAAGCTGCCCCAGAGTCCTTTCATCCTAGTTTCAATACCGAGAACTTAGGTGACATGATTATCGCCAAGACAACCGGGGAAGAAAATCCGATTTTACGTCATCTTAATTGTAGTTGTGCCGCCTGTACGCAATCCCTTAACTCCTCACTCAATTGATAATTTTCCGCCCCAACGATCCTGGGGGATAAAAGTCCGCTCTAGATTAATTTTTGCCACGGGTTCCGTGAGGGTAAATTCTCCCGATTCGATCAGTGCTTTTAATTCTAAAGCGGCTTCCCGGGACAAGGAAATACTGGCCAAAGGGGCCACCCTCACACTTTTTCCCTCGATCATAATCCGACCGCTTTTTAGTTTAGCGTAGGTGATTAAACCAAAGGTAGGACGGACTCGCCGGGGAATGGAAAAATCCACCACTGGAGCGACAATTTCCTCATCTTTTACCGCACAATGTCGAACGATTTCCTCGCTTAAAATCGGAATCGGTACTGCTACCCCTAACATTAAAGAAGCCCCATAATTTTTGAAATAACAACCCCGCACCCAGCGAGCATTCATTTGTTTAGCATCCCCAATTAAGGCTAAGGTGGAAGCCGGTCCAATAGGAGTTCGATTTTGTAGGCGTTTTTGCAGGGGAAAATGTTGGGTTCCTTCCCAGGCAATATAACCGATTCCTCCTCCCAAAAAAATGCGCGTACCGATGCCTATAGCCTCTAAATCTGGGTCATTTAACAGGGGAGAAATTGCCCCGGGGTTAGAATACACTGCATTACCTAATCGCGGCTGTAGTGGTCCCAAATAAGTATATAAAGTCCGCTCTCCCCCATTGACTCCGACGATAAAATTCTGGTAGAGATTGCGAGGATTAAAAAGATAAAATTGATTGATAGTCTCCTTAGAAATAATCGTTTCAAAAGAAGTGCGAGGATAACAATCGGTGGCCTGGCCGACAGCGCGCAATTGAATCGATTTTCCAGCGATTAAATCCTCAATAATATGTCCGCCGCCCCTTTCGGGATTTTCTCCCTCTAAATTCTCATTTTTGGCCGCTAGATCACTAATAGCACTGGCTCCTAAATATAAATCCACCGCTCCAAAACCAGCATAAGCAGGAATCCCATCTAACCAACATTGACGAATTTTTATCGGCGGATCCGTCTGACCTAAATTAATAATTGCCCCCGAAGATTCCATCGGTTCAAAAGTTCCCGTACAAACCACATCTACTTGGGAAAAAACCTCCTTAATTCCCATTTCGCTCACGCGGCTTTTTAATTCCTCTACTGTCCAGACTACAGCAGTTTTTTTAGCGATCTTGTCGTTGATTTCAGCGATTGTTCTCATAATAAGTAGCTGGTTATAATTAAATTGAAGATGTATTCCCCCTTAATAAGGGGGTGCCGATCCCCCCTTAATCCCCCCTTAATAAGGGGGGTGCCGATCCCCCCTTAATCCCCCCTTAATAAGGGGGGCATCTGAAAGTTTTCAACACCTACCTACTTAAAAATTGGCAAGATGGGGGTTAGGGAGCTTTTTGCTGTTATCAGTCAACAGTTATTAGATGTGAGTTTTCAGTGAGTGGTATTAACTGAGCAGTATTAAATGGCGGTGACAGTGCTGTTTTTTCACTGATTACTGATTACTGATCACTGATCACTGTTATAAGATAAAAAAGGGAAAATTTACGATCGAAGCTTTTCTATGACAGTTACACCCGTTCCGGCCTCCTTTAATCCTGTTTCTGGTCTAGTTAACCGTATTCTCGGCATAAAACCGCTTTTTGACATCGCTCGCTATCAGGCCCGCAATATGATGATTAAAAGAGCCGAAAAACTAGGCGTACCTTGGCGAGAAACCGTCAAACAATGGCAGCAACGGGATTGGAGTCAGGAACTGCAAGCGGTAGAAAATCCCGATCTCGTCTATCCCGAATACTATGTTTGTTCTTTCCACGCTTACGAAAAGGGCAATTTAGACTGGTTGCCAGCTTTTGAGGTAGAATCTGCCGCCTATGCTGTCCATTCTACCATCTGGCCTGGGGCGGGGATGGACGGCGACCCGCGATTGCGACGGGAATATCACCGGATATTAAAGGAGCAAATCAAGGCAAAAATTAACGATATTGTCGATTTAGGCTGTAGTGTCGGCATGAGTAGCTTTGCGCTGCAAGATACTTATCCGCAAGCGCGGGTAACTGGGTTGGATCTCTCTCCCTACTATTTAGCAGTTGCTCAATACCAGGCTCAACAAAAACAAAAGACGATTCAATGGCAACACGCGGCTGCGGAAAAAACTCAATTACCCAGTCAGTCCTACGATCTGGTATCTTCGTTTTTAATGTTCCACGAACTACCCCAACAGGCTACTAGAGAAATTTTCGCCGAAGCGCGTCGTTTATTGCGATCGGGGGGTTATTTGACGCTGATGGATATGAATCCGCGCTCGGAAATTTATCGAAAAATGCCCCCTTATGTCCTCACCTTACTCAAGAGTACCGAACCCTATCTCGATCAATATTTTACTCTCGATATCGAACAGGCATTAGTTGAAGCGGGGTTTCAAGCACCGATCATTACCCCCACCAGTCCCCGACATCGGGCGATTGTTGCGCGGGTTTCCGAATCATAATTTTGAGGTAATCAATGAAGATAATTTTTCGTCAAAGCTGGACAAAGATATTAACTATTGTCCCTCTCTTCCTGTTAATTTTTGCCAGCAAAACCCTTGCCCATCATGCCATGGCAGGGCAAACTCCCGATAATTTTTGGAATGGATTTTTATCGGGTTTAGCTCACCCAGTTATCGGTTTAGATCATTTAGCTTTTGTGGTGGCTAGTGGTTTAATTGCTGTGGGGATGGAACAGGGTTTATTAATTCCGATCGCTTTTGTGATTGCCACTTTAATCGGGACAGGGATTCATTTACAGGGAATAAATTTACTTTTTCCTGAAGGGATTGTTGCCCTTTCTGTGGTGATTTTTGGACTAATTTTAACCCTGAAAAAAGGGTTACAAAATCATTCTAATCTCTATACGATCGCTCTGGCAACTTTGGCAATGATCGCAGGAATTTTCCACGGTTATGCCTACGGAGAATCAATTATCGGGGCGCGAGTTGCCGCTTTAGTTGCCTATTTAATCGGTTTTACCGTGATCCAATTAGCGATCGCATCTGGGGCTTTTTTCCTTGGCAGTGTCATCAAGGAAAAATTAGCCAAGCAAGCGACTCTAATTAGTAAGTTAATCGGATTGGCAATTATGGCGATCGGTACAACTTTTTTAGTGGGAATTAAGTAAATTAATCTCGATGGGGCTAATTATTAATGGCTCTCTTGAGGTTATGAGATCGAAGAAAGGGCGTACAATATACGCCCCTACCAAACAAGTACGGGAGAGGCACTGAATTGGAAGAGGAGTTAGGAATTGAGTTCTCAAAGCAAAAATAATCCTAATTCCTACCCCTACTATTTTTTTAGGTTTCAGAGGGGAAGTAACCAAACAGTTTTTTATAATCAGAGGCCAGATATCCTCGATGAAAAAAACCTAATTCTTCGGCAATTTCATAAGTTAATTTTGTCTGATTATTTTGGTTAAGAGATTGATGTAAAGCATTAAGACGAAGCAACTTAAAATAATTGTAAGGAGACATTTGATAGAAGTCTTTAAATATATATTCTAAGGTGCGTTGACTTACTTTTAATTCTTGACAAATCGCTGGAATAGTCAGATCAGAACGCAGATTTTTTCTCATCATTTCTTCTGCTTTTTTGAGAATAGAGGTGCGTCTGATAGTGTTTTTAGGAGTTTTAATATCTTTGGTTACTGCTAAAGTCAAAAGAAAATCTTTGACAATTTCTTCTTTTAATTTTTGCTTGAAAAAATTTAATCTTAATGCTTTTCTTTGCCCAGATATTTGTTGACGATCTAAATTAAATAGCATTCGATAAAGTTGATGACAAGATTGTTGGAGATGACGAATTTTTTCCGATGGGCAAATCACAACAGAAGAAGCGGAAGAATTTAAAAACTTTTTCGCTTCTGGTAGCTCTAAAGTTTGGCACAATTGTTGCAGATAATTATCATGAACGTAAAGCTGAAAACGATTGGAAAAGGGATGTTGAAAAATGGAAATTTCTGATTTAGGGGGGACAATCCCAAGATAGTTATTTTCTACTGAGTACAAATTTTGGAAGAAGACGGAATTCACCTGAATAGGAATCGCAAAAACCCACATTTTAGAATGGACTACTCCCACAACATTTATTAAACAATTACGTTGCGATAATTCTAACATCACTTCATCCATGATGATCCTTGAAAGATACCCTTCAAAATGATCACCACTGAGTTGTAAAGCATCTCCGTTGACAAATTCTCGATTCTGAAAATAGCGAGAAAAGTCACAAAAATATTCACTTTTAAAGGTTAATTCCTGAGAATTAATTAAAATATCGGTTTTACTGTCAAAAATAAACATCTATATATAACTATTTGGTTATTGAGTAAAGTTAAAATTTTTTTGCCCATCAATTTAAAAACTTGCGTTTTTTGGATCATCTTAGCATAGAGGACTGAGTAGTATGAGTTACAGCAGAGTTGATTTGTTAATTTTGTCCATCAGTGTAGTTCCGTTTAAATCTCTCACTTTTTCCCGTTATTAATTACCAAGTAAATGTCGATGGCTAAACAATATATGCCACTTGAAGATTGCTCTAGGGTATTGGGTGCAGAAATTCCTCAATTACGTCCCCCGGCATTTTCTGATGACCCAAAATATAACACATTTAGCTATACCTATTATCCAGGGGGATTGGAAATTTCCGATAGCTATATCTATTATCCAGGAGAATCAGAAATTTCCGAAGCCCTTGCCAGGGAAATCACTACGTTCGCCGTTCCCCCGACAAATTATCCAGAGGGATTGGAAATTTCCGATAGCTATATTTATTATCCAGGAGAATCAGAAATTTCCGAAGCCCTTGCCAGGGAAATCCCTACGTTCGCCGTTCCCCCGACAAATTATCCAGAGGGATTGGAAATTTCCGATAGCTATATTTATTATCCAGGAGGATCGGAAATTTCCGAAGCTGTTGTTCCTAATATTAGCACTTGTCTCTATGCGCTCAAAGCAATCATAGCATTTTTCATCAGAATGAGCCATGGGCAAGAGGCTTAAACCCTTTGTTGGCAAAACTTGTCGATACCTCAGTAACGTGAAAAGCGCTATAACTACACATCTAAGCCACCGACATCGTCTTTATCATCAGGAGGGGCTGTAACATTCAGCGTTAATCAAGGAGACCCGATCATAAACTTACTAGGCGGCTCCGGTGGTAAAGAATTTTATGAGGGTGTAATATTGCCAAATGGAGATCTAAAAACTAACTGGCAACTGACTCCTTTTATGAACCTCGCCGTCGTCACCAATTATATTTTTGGTTTCGTCCTCATCGTTTTTGGCAGCGATAGTGCGATCGCAGATTGTGTAGAGAGTTTGTCGGGTGGGCAATGCCTATTTTACATTCAAGGTAAAATAGAGCCAAGGAAGTTAGTAGAGAGAGAAAGCTATTTTGCCAGCTATGAGCCAAACCCTACCTAAAACTGTTAATTTCGAGGAATTCGTCCCTTGGCTGCCTGAAAATTCTGGAGTGCGTTATGAGCTACACAAGGGAAATATCATTGAAATGGCACAACCCGCAGGAGAACACGAGGAAATCAAAGGATTTTTAACTGTTAAACTCAGTGGAATAATTGATAGACTGGGTCTTCCTTATTTAATTCCTAACCAAGCGATTGTCAGACCTGCTGGTAAAAACTCTGGTTATTTTCCTGATGTATTAGTGCTAAATCGAACCAAGCTCGCTCAGGAAAAATTATGGAAAAAAGAATCAATCCTTAGTGAGGGTGCATCTATCCCTCTGATCATTGAAGTGGTATCGACTAACTGGCGTGATGATTACTACTTAAAATTTGCTGATTATGAAGAAATGGGTATTCCTGAATATTGGATTGTCGATTATGCAGCCTTGGGTGGGCGTAATTTTCTTGGCACTTCTAAACAACCGACCATCTCTGTTTGTCGCTTAGTTGAGGAAGAATATCAAATTCGGCAATTTCGAGATAGTGATCGCCTAATTTCTCAGACTTTCACGGAATTAAATCTCACTGTCAATCAGATTTTCTTAAGTCTGTAGGGTGTGCATCGTCCACCTTACTCTTTTCGCTTTTTTCTTCAGTTTGAGGGGTTGATTTTGCCGCTTAAAATCCGCAATTATTGCCTTTATTTGCTCCATCTGCTTGAGTTTTAAGCCATTAAGCTCAATTTATTTTATCGCTTTCGTGTTCATGTTCTCAAGGTCGTTACTAAGACAAGATCGTAAACTAAGACGCATTTTAAATGAGAGAAATTTGGGGATCCCTATTTATTTTTTTAGTCTGTCCTATTATCGGGGGATTGCCTCTGATTGATTGGATAAATTATCTCGTAACTGGACGTAAATTATCCCAATTAGGTACTGGTAATATCGGTGTAACTGCCGCTTTTTACCATGGGGGTAAATTAGTGGGAATTTTGGCGGTAATTTCGGAAGCAGCCAAGGGAATTATCGTTATTCTCCTAACCCGTTTATTTTTTACCACCGGCTCCACGTGGGAATTATTAGCTTTAATTGCCTTAGTCATGGGGCGCTATTGGTTAGGAAAAGGTGCGGGAACTACTAATGTTTTCTGGGGATTAATTGTTCACGATTTTGTCGCTGTTTTTCTCACCTTAATCATTAGTGGGATTAGCTTTACTGTCTTTCGAGAAAAATCTACGGGTAGATTGGTAGGATTATTTTTATTAGCTTTAATTCTCACCTTGCGCCGTCCCCACGATTCAGGTTATATTATAACTGCCATTGCTTTAGCCTGTTTATTAGGGGCAATTTTTCAAAAAATCGCCGACGATTTAGACTTACCTGAAGCAAATGTTAACAATGAATCAAAAACTATGTTTCGTTTTTTTCGTGGAGATCGATCGATCCAAACTCTTGATGACAATCTAGCAGCTTCAAAAGTGGGACAAAAGGCCGCCACTTTAGCCGAGCTTAAGCGTGCCGGTTATCCCATTCCTAGGGGTTGGATTTTACCACCAGGAGATGATCCACAACCGTTAATAGAATCTCTTCATCCTGATATTAATCATCCCTTAGTCGTCCGCTCTTCCGCTATTGGAGAAGATGGTGAAACCGCTTCATCTGCGGGACAATATACCACAATTCTTAACGTTGTTGATCAAGAAAATTTAGCGGCGGCGATTTTAAGTTGCCAAACCTCCTATAATAGTCCTAATGCTGTTAATTATCGACTCGATCGAGGTCAAGAAAACATGGCCATGGCTGTGTTAATTCAAGAACAAATTCGAGGAGTTTTTTCGGGGGTTGCCTTCAGTCGTGATCCGATTAATCCTCTCAGTTTAGATGTGGTTATTGAAGCTTTACCCGGAGATGCCACCAGAGTTGTATCGGGAAGAATCACCCCCGAAAGTTATCGAGTTAATTTAGAAGAAAATATCATCATCGGAGCGGGAGATATTCCCCCGGCTATTATTCAACAGGTAGCTAATCTTTGTCGGCAATTAGAAACCCTTGATCATGGCATTCCCCAAGATATAGAATGGACTCATGACGGACACAAATTATGGTTATTACAGTGCCGTCCTATCACTAATTTACAGCCAATTTGGACAAGAAAAATCGCAGCTGAAGTTATCCCCGGAGTGATTCGTCCTTTGCCTTGGTCGATTAATCGTCCTTTAACCTGTGGAGTTTGGGGAGATATTTTCCAGTTAGTTTTAGACAAAAAAGCCCTCGATTTGGACTTCAATGAAACAGCGACTTTACACTATCAAAGAGCCTATTTTAATGCTTCTTTATTAGGCACAATTTTCCGTCGCATGGGATTACCTCCAGAAAGCTTAGAATTCCTGACCAAAGGAGCAAAGTTTACCAAACCACCGTTAACGGCAACCTTGGCTAATTCCCCTGGTTTATTAAAACTTTTAGGACGGGAATTACAGTTAGAAAAAGACTTTAGCCAAGATCAAAAAACCTATTTTATCCCAACGCTCGAAAAAATTAACGCTACTTCCCTAGAAGCTTTATCTTCAGGGGAGATTTTAGAGCAAATTGAGGAGATTTTAACCGTCTTAAAAAAAGCCACCTATTATAGTATTCTTGCCCCCCTTAGCTTCGCTTTGCGTCGCAGTATCTCGCGAGTACCTTTTGAGAAATTGGATAACTCTCAAGCACCGGAAATAGCCTCAATGCGATCGCTATCTGAACTGAGAAAAAATACGCTCGATCGAGATTTTGACTCAGCTTTTTCCCTCTGGTTAGAAACCTACGGTTATTTAAGCGAAGTGGGGACTGATATTTCGATACCGAGATGGCGAGAAAATCCCCCATATCTGCTACAACTACCCTTAGATATTCCGGGCAATAATAGCCAGAAAAAAGTCAAATCTTCCCACAATGTCCAAAAAAGATTAAATATCAAAAACCAAGTGACTGAAATTTACTCCCGTCTTTTAGCTCACCTACGCTGGCATTTTCTCGCTTTGGAAACCCTCTGGTTACAGCAACAAATATTATCAGAGACGGGAGATATATTTTATCTAAACTACTCAGAAGTTACCCAGTTAGGTCAGAATAATACAATCGCCAATCTTAACCAGATTATTCGTCAGCGTCGCCAACAATTCCAAGAAAACTCTCAATTAAACGATATTCCCTATATCGTCTATGGACAACCCCCGAAAAAAGAATTTTTAGTCTCAAATTTAACTGCCAAAAAACGCTTACAGGGAATTGCCGCTAGTGGGGGGACAGTGGAGGGACGAGTCAAAATTATGCCAACCCTACAAAATCTAGAAATTGCCCCTGATACTATTCTCGTTATTCCCTATACTGACTCAGGATGGTCCCCTTTATTATCCCAAGCTGTGGGCATTATTGCCGAGGTGGGGGGACAATTATCCCATGGTGCTATTATTGCCAGAGAATACGGAATTCCGGCGGTTATGGATGTGCATAATGCCATGAAATTGTTAAAAGATGGTCAATTAATTCGTCTCGATGGCAGTCAAGGAATTATTGAAATTCTCTAGGCATTAGGGGACAGGGTGTGGGGTGTAGGGTGTGGGGTGTAGGGTGTAGGGTGTAGGGTGTGGGG
>NZ_JAQMSY010000160.1:0-21294 GCF_028329095.1 Microcystis sp. CS-574 | reverse complement strand
CTGCCTTTAGGACTGTTACCATATCCTTAAATGTATCTGGATACACGCCACACAAGCGTTTTAACTCTGTTGGCTTTAAAGTTTTTACTTGTTCGTAAGTCATCTTTCAATCTTAACTCTTGGACTATTTTATCCTATTTTGTCTAGACTTATGCAAGAGATCTATTGAAAATGTTCTTAATAGTAGTTTATACAATGAAGGTTTTTTGTCAAAACATCTTGGGGAATGTAAAAATATATAAAAGTATATGAAGATGTGCGGAATGTCGGCCCTGTCTGTGGAGATTTTAGATAGATAGTTTGATATTCAACAAGGGGAAAATGGCATGAACACAAATCACAACCAGAGTTATGGCCGGTTGAAATGGAAAGCGGTGTCGGCGCGGGAGGCCCAGCACCTGAACGAGCAGGGAGTTTCATCGTCAATCCCCCAGGGGCCGAAATTCCTTAAAGAGCTACCCCCCGATAGCGCAGTGTACGAGCCGAAGCAGCCGATCACAAAGAAACTTAAAAAGCTCATCGACGATTACGCCTATGGGGGAGCCTTCCAGAGCGCGATCTTGAAGGTAAGACAACAGCGCATCCCCGAACTCGATCGGATACACAACCTCTACCAATTTTACTATTACATCGATGCCCTGGTAACGTGGATCCCCGGATTGCGGGTCTGGGAATGGCAGGGCGACATTTACCACGAACGCACAGATTATCTGCACCTGACGCAGTTCTATTACTACTTCAACCAACCCGAACTCGTCTCCCTGCAAAGCCCCATCGCTCCCTTTACCGGCGAGGCTCTCACACCGCTATCCCTCTGGCTTCGGGAATTTGCGGTCGAATGGGGCGAATTTCTCGACACACCCGAATCGGCCAACCATCTCGTAACCTATAAGTTCGGGCCGGAATATACCTACCAGGACTACAATGGGGGCGAAAACGGGATCGAGAACTACAAGACATTCAACGAGTGGTTTTCCAGGACTTTCAAGGATATCAATCGACAGCGCCCAGTCGCCCAGCCAGACGATCCTCGGATTATCGTCTTCCCAGCCGAGTCCACTTTTGTCGGCCAATGGACTATCACCACTCGGGTGGGCGAGCCGATGCCCGCAGAGTCCTCAATCGTGGTCAAGCACGTCGAATGGCCTATCCCGGAACTGTTAAAGGGTTCCAAGTATGCCCAGGATTTCGAGGGCGGCATTTTCGTCCACAGCTTTCTCAATGTCTTTGACTATCACCGGCAGCACGCCCCGGCAGCGGGCAGGATAATTGAGGCCAAATTTATCCCGGGACAGGTTTACCTGGATGTCCAACTTGATCTACTCGATGCTGAGGGACGTGCCGTTGAAAACTCATCCTTGGCCAACGTGGCCATGCCGCACCGTTATCTGGATGCACAGGATGCCACCGACTATCAGTTTGTGCAGTGCCGTGGGCTTTTTGTCCTGGAAACCGCTATCGGCAAGATCGCCGTACTGCCCATTGGAATGGCACAAGTATCGTCCGTTGTGTTCGTCAAACCAGGGACGCAGGAACTTATCCGTCTTACCAAACAGGAAAAGAAGGGGCGATCTTATGATGAGCAGGTGGCACTGATCAACGAGAAGGTGCGCCAGGAGGTGGTGGGAAAAACGGTGTCGAAGGGCGAGATGATCTCGACTTTCCTCTTCGGCGGCTCCGACATCGTGATGGTATTCGAGCGTCAGTCCAACGTCAACATCACGGCTACGGTAGGTGTTCACTATCCGGTGCGGAGTCAGTACGCCTATTCAAATATCGCCAAACTGCTGTCGTTTTGATCGTGCTTCGCTGTTCTATACTGGCGGAACCTGTCATCTCCAGGGTTCCTTCCAGCCGACATTTTAGGTAAAGTTCCAATATGAAAGATCAAGCCAATTCCCTGTATGAATCGGACTTCTATGGGTGGACAGAGCTACAAGCGAAAGCTCTGGCCAACCGACAGGTAGAAGCTCTGGACTGGCAAAACTTACGGGAGGAAATCATTTCCTTGGGTAAACAAGAATATCGAGAACTGGTGAGCCGTCTAACCGTTTTGGTAGGACATCTTCTCAAATGGGAATATCAGCCGGATAAACGTTCTCGCAGCTGGTTTTTGACGATTAGAGAACAGAGACGAGGGATCAGACGGCATCTAGAGGGTAATCCTAGTTTAAAATCCCAGATACCGACGGCTTTATCCGATGCTTTTGAGGCCGGAGTCGATTTGGCTTTGCGGGAAACGGATTTACCGATACGGACTTTTCCCTCTCACTGTCCCTTCACCTTCGAGAACATCATGGCCGACCATTTCCTCTGCGATACGAGTCAGGATTGGCCGTAAATTTAACGGTTATACCGCCTCAACGGGTATCTGTATCTCAACAAGTAATTTAAATACGCAGGCAGCTGATTCTTTTTTTTACTCTCTCCCTTCAATAATTTTAATTTCTTCCTCGCTTAATCCATAGAGTTTATAAACAATTAGATCGATTAATTCATCGGTGGCGCTTAATTGTTGTTTTAGGGGCAAAAGTTTATCTAGACTGGTTTGATATTCTTTTTCTATGGTTTCCTTTATTTGACGATCGAGTAAGTTAACGCTAATTTTCTTTTTGTTCTTTTTCAGTATCTCCCACAGTTGATCCAAGCTAAGATGAGGTTCGCTTTTTTGGTAGTCACCGAGATAGTTTTGGATTTTTGATTTGTTGGTTAAATTATCGATCGCACTGCCGATTATTCTCTCTAAATATCTTAAAAAGCTTTTGATTTCTTTTTGTTTTTCCCGATTTATCTCGATCATCTGTTCTGCTAAGTAGGCCAGAATATCATGGACTATATCGGTTTCCTCTCTCCTAATATGTTCCTCGATTTCTTTTAATATTTCTTGCTTTTCTTGATAACTTTTGATAAGTTTCTCTAAACTCTGTTGACGGCGATCGCTTTTGGTGTTAAAAGATATTTTTCGGATCGGTATTGAGGCAAAATCATCTAATAAAATTTGAGGAAATGTATCTTCTTCTTGAATTGCAAACTTTTTTCTAAAAACAAATCCCGTTAATTTACTATTTAAAATAGCCAATAGTGATTTCAAGTTATAATTAACACTATCTTTCAACTTTACTACATATAATAGAGTATTACTATAAGCTTCTTCTTGATAAAAACATCCTAACAGTCTAGAGTCAACAACTTTTCTAAATAACAATCTATCCTGACAGAATAGTTCTTTATTTCTTGGTTCTGCTAACCATTTACCCCACTTGATCCAATTATTATGATACCAATCAATCGAATACCTTTGAATTGATTGACCTTCAAAAAATGGGGCATAGCTTTCATCTACTTTATTGTTATTTGTAAAGGGTTTAATCTCCATTACTTCTGTCGTTTGAGGAGGATGACCTTTCCCTTTTTGGTATGCTTTAAGACCATAATTTATGGCAGTTATTTGTTTTAGATCATTACTACAATCATTTATTTTATCTAAAATCACCAATTCTGATGACGAAAGGTAAGGATTGATAATATGTTCATGAAAACTCAACCAGTAATCTTGATTTCTCAAAAGTTGTTTAGTGTTACTATTTGATATTTCATTAATAACGTCTTTTTTTAGAAAAGTTGTGACTAACGTTTCGTGAGATTGAGAGTTAGGGGTTTTTTGTATAACATAAATTGTTGTATCAACTGTGGCACTCTTAAAAACAGTTCTCGGCAGTGCAACAATATTTTTTATAATTCCATTTTTTAAGAAATGAATTCTTAAATTTTCCGTAAAATCAAGATACATCCAGTTGTCGGGAACTATTAGGGAAACTACACCTCCTAATTCTATTAAAAAATTAAAAGTTTTCTCCATAAAAGCAACATAACTCTCAACTCGATAACTAATGCAGTGGTAGGATTCTTTGAAATAAGTTATCTCATTGTTATTAAAAGGTGAACCATAAGGAGGATTACCGATTACTGCATCAAAACCGGGGTTATCCTTCCAAGAAGCGGAATCAAGATCGATAAAAACTTCAGGAAATTCCAGATCCCAATGAAAAAAGCGCTTACTTTTATATAAACTAGCTGCTTGGTCTAAAATTCCTTGATCTGATCGGGGTATCTTATCCCAATTAATTGCCGATATATTACCACCGTAGCGCTGCAGAAACTCGATAGCAGTTTTAACCCCAAAAAAGCGAGAAAGGAAAACATCTAATAAACGCTTGTAGGGTTTAGCTTGACTATCAAAATCACGGAATAACTGTTCACTTGCTTCCACTTCAGCAAAAGTCGCATCGCTGAGGGTACTAATTCCCCGCATAATTTCTGCTGCCCGAAGCAACCCAACAAAAGGGCCAGTTAAAAGAGTTAATTGACCACTTTCCTCCTCGATCATAGCGGCTTCTGCGTCCTTGGCGGTAGTTCCGATCAGAGAATTACCACAACGTAAATGATGATCCAAAAAACTCAAAGGTGCGCCCACTGTGAAAGAATGTAACCAGAGACTAACTTTGGCCAATTCTACGGCCATCGGATTGATATCCACCCCATAAATACAGCGCTTCATCACCACTCTCTGTAATAATTGCGTTGGTTCAAGGGTGGGAGAATCGAGAATAATTCCCTGTTGTCGGAGATTGTCGATAATATTTTGTCGGGTGGTTTCCAACATGGTTAAAACGGGATTATCTTCGGGATAAAGATTGAGAATCTGGATTAACTCATCGGTGAGATAGTCCACTGCTTCTACTAAAAAATGTCCGCTTCCCATGGCGGGGTCACAGAGTTTAAGATCAAGTAAGGTAGCGATCGCTTTTTTTTCTAAGCGTTGTAGCTCTTTTTCTAGTCCCTGCTGACTGAGATTTCCTAAACGTCTATCGCTGCTTTCTTGTCTTCGGGTGGCGATTTCTGTCATCACATCCCCGAACTGTCGCGCTCTTTGCTCTAAAATTGGTTTGAGGGTATGACTGACAATATATTTAACAATATAATCGGGAGTGTAATAGGAACCGGTGGCTTTTCTTTCTCCCCGATCATTTTCCAGATGCACCGATTCCCCCTCAATCACGATGCGATATTCCAGTAATCCTTCGTAAATTGATCCTAACTGTCGCACACCTAAAAAACTATAGTCGATCGGCTGTCCCTCAAAACGTGCTAACTTGTCTAGGATGGGCGCTAAAACCGCATCGGATAACTTATATTGACCGAGAAAACAATTCACCCGGCCTTCTTCCATGTCAAATAAACCCCCGTTGTAACGAGGTACGGCTAAATTAGCATCCCCTCGATCGACAATGCGAAATAAACTGAGGAGAGCATCGTATATTCCCGTCGAGGTGCCACTAAAGACCTGCTGACGATCGATTTTAACGGCAATTTCTCGCGTCTTTTGCAATAAGCTGTAATCGCGATAGTCTCCCCTCACCGGCAGCAAGTCCCGCGCTTCTGCGTAGAGTAGAAATAATAATTTATACAGCAGGGATAAACTCGCCTCGTACAATAAATCTGGCTGTATGTCTGTATTTAATGATACAAAACCCTTAGAAATATCGGGAAAAATGCGATCAAAGACTAACTCTTTTAACTCGTTACCCACTCTAGTGGCATAGGTGGTACTTCCCTCCCGGACCCGTTCAAGGAAATTCTGACCGTGAATATCCTTAATAAAAGCCTCTTGACGGAAAAATAACCAGAAATACCGAAATTTTTGCCGGTCTCCCCCTTCTAATAGTTCCATCAAGTCCACTAGATAAAATTCCGTGGCTGTGGAGGACGCTTGACGATAATATAAGCGCCATTCTCGACCATTGGTGAGAATACCCCAATCTACTCCCGTCCCCGTCAGATAATTGGTGATCTGAAAGGAAGGATTACTATTTTTCCAGATATCTCGCTGATCATTCTTAGAAACGTCACTAAGAGAACGTTGCCAGTATTTGGCCTCAGCGATCGCTAAAACTTGACTATAAAAGGCTCTTTCATTATTCTGGAGAGCATAGGCCTGATAACGGTCATTTTCTGTGGCAAATAGGGCATAATCTGGCCTTTCTGACCTTCCTTTTCCCCTACTGCTTACCTGCGGTATATAACTAAAACCGAGAATTTCTAGAATCGGTTGTATTAATTCTGCTTCCGTTTGCGCTTCGTTAAGAGTCGGCAAAATCGCCTTTTTTTGTTGATAAAGACTCTCTAAGCGGCCAAATGCCACCGATACATCCTCTTGCCATTCCCCAGAATCCGGCAGCCGATGCTCAAGATAGTGTTGAGAAAAAAGTGGTTTATTGCCCGTTTGTCCTGACATGACCGATTATCCTAACATTGAGGGTATCTAGCCTAAAAATGAAGGGTTCGCAGGCAGGCACGGATTCCCATTATATAAAAAGTATATGTCAAGTCTCCGATTTTGTCAAGAGTTTTGGCCAAAAAAAATCGCCTCTGGGAGGCGGAGGTGAAAGGTATCACCCCAGAGAAATAATTAAACGCCAAAAGACTTACCACAGCCACAGGTTTGACTGGCGTTGGGATTAGTGAATTGGAAACCACCGCCGATCATCGCGTTGCTGTAATCTAACATGAGACCGTAGAGATAGAGCAGACTTTTTTTATCAGAGACAATTTTAAAGCCATCGTAATCGAAAACCTCATCTTGGGGGCCAATATTGCTAGGATGCTCAAAATCCATCATATAGGACATTCCCGAACAACCCCCCTGACGCACACCCACGCGCAGACATAAATCCTTGCCCTGTTGCTCTTTGAGCGTGGTAAGGTGTTTGAGGGCAGCCTCACTGAGTAAAATTCCTTTTCCTTGAATCTGAGTAGCTTGTGTCATCTTTAGCAGGAACTCCTAAACGCAGTTGAAGGGGACATATAAAACTTTACCTTCTCCTATCCATCTTAACGATAGTTGAGGGCTGTTGACTGAATTGCTGTTTACTTTTCCCAGCCTCTCAGGGGTTATAGGGCAAAAAAAGCAAAAAACTGGGATTATTAATTAAATAGGGTTGCCAGAGACGACTAGATTCTTGAAACAAACCCTAGAGCCATTCTCAGCCGATTTTCATCACCCAACGGACAGGACAGCGCTGCCTTGGGGATGCCGAAAAAGCAGCCGGAAAAGAGCCAAAGAAATTCACTTTTCTAAGCGGAGATTAGTGCCGCTGCTATCGGTGCGATAAACCCAAGTTTTTTGCTTATAAGTCAGAATAATTCGCCATCCTTGCACCAGTGCTTGAGTACAAAATTCCCCCGGTTTAGCTAATCCTAAACAACCATCGGGCCAGGTTTTTGGTTGTGATGCTTGGATTTGTAAGCGATTAACCGATATCTTGGTTTTCCGACTCAAATCTTGACGGGTAGCGGCGATGACCGAATTAGGTGGCTCAGGAGATGCTAAACTGGGTGGCACTAAGAGGAGAGAAAGCAGAGTCATTAGCATTAAAGTGCCAGTTGCTCCCTGAATAATTCTCGTTTTACCGATTGGTACTTGCTGGCTTTGGCTAAAATTTTTTCTAGATATCATATTTAGTGCCGCCTCTTTCCAGGGGGTGATAGTCTGAGCAAATTTTCCTGTTTATCATCAGTGTCAGATCCCCCCGCCTATCGGCACCCCCCTTATCAAGGGGGGCAGGGGGGATCGAACCTAAAATCCATTTTTAATTTAATTATAACCAGCTACTTATGTTCCCGCTCTGGTTTTCGAGCAGCGGCAGCAGTCAATGTCGGTTTTCGTTGTCATCTCCTGAAAACTTCCGTCTTTTTAAGGGGCGATGGCGATTAGAATAGATGAGGATGAACTATCTTAGATGGATGGACTTATGTTATCTTTTTTCCTCCGTTGGTTGATTACCGCCGTCTCTTTATTGATTACAGCGCGAATAGTACCCGGTATAGAAATTAAAGATTTTACCGTGGCTTTGATAGCTGCTGTCGCTTTGGGTTTAATTAATGCTATTATTAGACCCCTGTTGATTCTTTTTACCCTGCCTTTAACTATTTTGACCCTAGGGTTATTTATTTTTGTGGTCAATGCCATTTCCTTTTCTTTAGCCTCCTATTTTATCCCTGGTTTTCAGGTAGAATCATTCTTTGCCGCTTTATTCGGTTCGATCGTGGTTTCGATCATTTCAGGAGTTTTAAATGGCATTTTCGTTGACTAAAGTGGGCAAAATTCGCTTGTTTAAAACAGCTTGGCTTACTCTGATTGATTAATTTCTGATCTAGAGACGTTGCTATAATCAACGTCTCTCTATTTTTTTGGGTATGAGTAAATCTCTACTGATTTGCTTTGGCTTTTGTCGTTAAAAATCAGGAAAATTTAATCCCAAGATTCCTATCTCAAGCAGCCAGAGCAAGTTCAATTACTGTTAAAATAAATGGAATTGTTGAGCTAAGTAGATTAACTAATCTCCAGTCAGTTTTTCTTGATTCCCCCCCACCCTACACCCTGATCACTAAAAATCGATGAACCAATTAAACTTAGAAGTTGCGGGAAAAAAAGAACGTTTAGATGCTTGGATGGGGTCACAATTGCCCGATTTATCGAGATCGAGGCTGCAAAAACTGATAGAACAGGGATATATACAGTTAAACGGTCAAATTTGCACTAATAAAAATACTAAAGTTGGTCAAGGCGATCGCTTAAAGATTACCATTCCCGACATTCAACCCCTCGAATTAACCGCCGAGGCGATCGAGCTTGATATTCTTTACGAAGACGAATATCTGATTATCATCAATAAACCGGCCGATTTAGTGGTTCATCCGGCCCCCGGTCACGAATCGGGAACCTTGGTCAACGCTTTACTGCATCACTGCCCAAATTTAGCCGGAATTGGTGGAATTCAACGCCCCGGCATAGTCCACCGCTTAGATAAGGATACCACGGGTGCGATCGTTATTGCCAAAACCGACCAGGCCCATCAACACCTACAGGCACAATTAAAAACCAAAACTGCACGCCGGGAATATATGGCCCTTGTCCACGGTGTCCCTAAAAGCGAAACAGGTACAATTGATCTGCCGATCGGTCGTCACCGTAGCGATCGCCAAAAGATGGCTATTATTGCCGTGGAAAAAGGAGGTAGAAATGCCGTCACCCACTGGCAAGTCAAGGAAAGACTAGGCAACTACACCTTAATGGAATTTCGCCTAGAAACTGGCAGAACTCATCAAATCCGCGTTCATAGCAGCCATATCGGTCATCCGATTCTTGGGGATCCCCTCTATAGTTCCGGTCGTTCCATCGGAATTAATCTACCCGGACAATTACTCCACGCCTATCGTTTAATCTTAATACATCCGGTCACGGGAGAGAGCCTAGAAGCGATCGCTCCCTTACCCGCTATTTTCCCGAAAGTTTTAGCTATTTTACGCCAGAGAAACCCCTAGCGCACAAATTGCGGCATAATCTCCGCTGCTGTCCATAATCCGTAGATACCGCGACGATGCAGGGAAACCCCCGCTTTCAGATAACCGAAAGCGGGCCCACAGACATTAGCCGCCATACTGGTTTCATCACCTAAAGTGAAGGTATGGGTGGAAATTTTGCCTTCAAAAGTCCGCCCCGTGACCTTAACATTGGTACTTAAAGGCTTTTTCGGGTTGCGCGTATCCACCACACCCCCGACGGAAACGAGATCGCGTCCACAAATTCCAGCCAATTCCAGCATAATATCGTCCGCGTGTTCCATATTTTCGAGGCTAAGAATGCCATTGGTTTTATTTAACAGCATTTCCACTTCCGCATCACTCATCTGGTGGGCTGTTTCTGGGTTGTAACCGGGTAAATGGGCGATATCTTCGCGAATAGTGGCACGATAAGCCTCCCAGTTGGCAATTCCCACGCCAAAGGTAATTTTAACGCTATGAATCTCCGCATAACTCTGGGCAGCTAGGGCAGCGGCCGCAGTTAACAGTCCGGGGGTAGCACCGCAGCCGGTCATGTAGGTGATGCCGGCGGCTTCTAGGTCTGCTTGTAGTGCTAAGATTTGTTCCATGGCGCTGGTACGTTTGAGAGCATCGACTAAAACCCCGCGCCAACCTAAGCGAATGAAAGTTTTAGCGATATCGGCCATGAAATTGTTAGGTAAATTCGGTAAGGCGAGAAAATAGCCCTCTACGTCGGCAGTTTTGATTAATTCCTCGATACTGTTCTGGCTGAGACTGCCGTAATTTTCCAGATAACCGATCGAACCCTGGTCATGATAAATTTTGTTACAGGTATTGACATCTAGACCGTCTTTGTGGTATGCAAAACCAGCTTTATCGGCGGCGGCAGTCCAAAGCATTTCCTGTTTGGGGGCGAGAATTCTGGCGGCAGCCTGTCCCAAACCACCAAAACCTAAAACACCGATCCGAAGGCGATCGCTGGCTATTTGTTTATTCATATCTGTTCTGATTCCTATAGACAAAATTCTATGATCTCGGCGGTCGTGGTTCGCCGTTGCATCTCCTTTATTTTCAATTTATCGTTTCAGGTCGTCTTTTTTGTGTAGTTTTGTTAAATTATGCCCTCCGGGGATAGGTTCGCCGTTGACGATAAAGAAAAGTTACGCGAAACTTACAAAAAATGAAAGTGGTTGGCCGAGATAATATAAAGTTTTGCTAAAATTTTAACCAGATTGCTACGATTAGCAAACTATCGTAAATTAAAACGATAGGGAGCTTTGCAAACCCCAGATTACGCCGAGAAGACCTATGAGCATGGAAAGCCTAGAGTTTATCATCTATCCCGATGGTCGCGTCATGGAAAAGGTGACAGGCATAGTCGGTTCATCTTGTCAAGAGGTGACGGCGGCGATCGAGGCACAACTCGGGCAGCTGATGTCTCAAGAGAAAACCTCGGATTATTACCATCAAACCGTCAGCCAGTCAGAGAAAGTCAGCAACGCAGCCACTTTTAGCGACTGGTAATTTTTCATTTTTCCCAATCCCTTTATTTAAGCCACTGAAAAGCCATGTCACACTTTAGCAATATCAAAACCAAAATCCGCGATCTATCCTACCTAAAAGCCGCCCTGAGCGATATGGGGATGGAATGGAAAGAGGGTTCCCACCCCGTCAAAGGTTATCAAGGTCAAACTTTAAGCGCAGAGGTGGTAATCGAGCAGGATAACAATTACGATATCGGTTTTCGCTGGAATGGCAACGAGTACGAGTTAGTTGCCGATTTACAATACTGGCAACAACCTCTAACCGTAGAGGGATTTTTAAGAAAAGTAAATCAAGGTTATGCCTACCACACCATCCTGGCAGAAACTGCTAAACAGGGTTTTCAGGTGGCAGCACAGGAAAAAAATACTGATGGTTCTATTCGTCTATTGGTACAACGTTGGAGCGCCTAATGGCTGATTTTTCTCCCGAACGCTCTGGTTTTGAACCAGAGTTAGGGGGATTTCTAAGAGATTCCCCTGATCGCACCGGTTTTGAACCCGAATTGGGTGGTTTACTGCGCCAGAAAGCGGTTTACGTCGATGAGGTCACTTGTATTGGTTGTAAACACTGCGCCCACGTTGCCCCCAATACCTTTTTTATTGAAGGCGAATACGGTCGCTCTCGTGTCTATAATCAGGACGGTGACGAAGAAGAAATTATTCAAGAAGCGATCGAGACTTGTCCAGTTAACTGTATTCACTGGGTTAATTATAATCAGTTGTCATCTCTTGAGGAAGAACGCAAACATCAAGTGATTAAACAGTTAGGTTTTCCTCAGATTCACAAGAAATTTAGCCCCGCAGATTTAGATATCTAGGGTGGATAGGTGCAGCCTCATCCATCCATTATTTCCTAGAAGTCAAGTTTGTTAAGTAAAGAGCCGCTATGTACGTTTTAATTGGTGGGGCGGGAATGATGGGGCTAGGTTTAGCCCAACAACTTTTAGACTTGGGACACACCGTGGCCATCGTTGATGTGGATCCTTTAGCTTGTCGGTTTGCCCGGGAAAAAATTGGTGTCATGGCCTTTGAGGGGAGTGCTGTCAGTACGAAAGTTCTGCTAGAGGCGGGGATTCGACAAGCTAACGCGGTTGTTGCCGCATTGAGGGACGATGCGATGAATCTAGCCCTAGTTACCTTGTCCAGAAGTTATGGCATTTCCCATATTGTGGTGAGAATGTGCGATCGCGAATTTCTCGATGCCTATCGTCTTGCTAGAGCTAGTCACATCATCAGCACGATTGATTTAGCCGTTGTCACTATGGCCAATGCGATCGAATACCCCGAAGTAGAATCGATGATGCACTTTGAACAGGGACAAGTGGAGGTGCTAAAGCTGCCCGTCCCCAAGTATTGTTATGTAGCTGGGCGTACCGTTGCCCAAATCGCTCAAGATGCCAACTTTCCGACCGGTTCGCTGATTATTGGCTATCAGTGTCACCCTTCTGCCAGTTTAGAGATTCCCAACGGCAATACCGTCCTAGAAGCAGACTCAACTATTCTGGTGGTTACTCGTCCGGAATTCGTCAAACCTATGATCGATTACCTCGGCATTCAAACTAATCATCGTCCAACGATAGAAGTTTCTCATCCAAACCTTTAACGTAGGATTGTACCAAGTCTTCCGGTACAATGCGTTTGCGAAGTGCATCGCTCAAGGCTGCTTTCTCAGCGAGGAACAATCGTCGTCGAATGGCATCTAACTGACTGTTGTTAGGCTCCATTTGCCCCGATCGAGACTGGTTATAAGCATCCCGCAGCACCCGTTCCGATACCGCCACTTTTGCCTGATAAGATGCCCACAGTTCTTCGTACACTGCTTTCGGTAAAACGCCAGATTTCAGTAAATTGGCTAACTCATCTTGTGCCGCTTTCGACGCGATCAACTGCAGCTGCAACTGGCCAATCTCCTGGGTTACTGCCGAAACCTGACTAATATTGAGCTTTTTAATTAGCCAAGGTAAGGCTAATCCTTGGATAACCAGAGAAAATAACACAGAGCCAAAGACTAGCTCGATGATCAATTCCCTCCCTGTTAGAGTCAAAGGAATGGCAACCGCTAGGGCCATGGAGAGGGAACCCTTGATGTTGCCCAAAATCAGAATATGTTGCCAGCGCAAGGGGATCGGTCGATCGATCCAGCGAAGTACCCATAGTAAAGAATACACTGACAGAATACGCCCCAATTGATAAGCCAAAATGACCAGCACAATCGATGGCAAGGTTTGCCATAGGGTCAAGGGGTTGATTTCAATGCCAATCAGCAGAAAAATAAAGGTATTGACGATAAAACCGGCATATTCCCAAAAACTGATCAGGGTAATGCGATCGGATGCAGAGGCACTGCGAGGCAGCCCCAAGTTACCAAAGACAAGTCCGGCAATAACTACCGCCACCGCTCCCGATACACCCAAAAACTGCCCGAGTTGAAAAGCTCCCAAGGCAAGTGCAACCGTAAGTAACAGGCTACTCAGCGGATCCCGTAAGCGCACATAGATGGGCAGACACAGGTAGCCTAGGACAGCGCCTACTAATCCCCCACCCAGAGCAACGATCAACACTTCCTTGATGACTTGTGTGGTGCTGATGGTTCCGGTTGCGTAAATCACCAAGAGCAAATTGAAGGTGACGAGTGCGGCTGCATCATTAAATAGTGTTTCCCCTTCCACAATAGTGGAGAGCCTAGAGGGAACCCGAATTTCCTTAAAGACGGCAATTATTGAGACAGTATCGGTATTTGCCAGAATCACTCCCACCAGTAAGGCGGGAATCCAATCTAGCCCCAGCCCGAATTTTACCAAAACTGCAATAATCGCCGCAGAAAAAACCGAGCCTGGTCCTGCGAGCAGTGCGATCGGTTTAAAGGTGCTGCGAAGACGGCTGATATCCGTATTAATCGCCGCTTCAAAAATCAGAATCGGCAGAAAAAGGTTAAGCACTAAAAACGGATCTAAGCCAATACGACGAGATAAAAGATCGGTGATCGGTAATCCTGCTAACACTAAACCTGCCACATAGGAAATGCGTAATCGCTGGGTTACTAGGGCCACAGCAGTGGCAATCAGTAGCAGCAGGATCAAGATAAGAACCAGTTCAGGAATGTCTCCCACCGTTTGGCTGTTCACAGCAGAATTGCTATCGAAGGATTTTTGTTGTGCTGCCCAGGCTACTAATAATTCTCCCCTCATAAGACGATTTTACCGAGAATATAAGAACTTGACTATTGTTCATAATACAAGGTAGGTTATGGCAGTTAGAGCCTTTCTCAGAAAGATGAGGTTAGTTATTGTTGCTAAAATACTTGATGAGTAAGGATTAATCTGTACTTCATCTTTAGGAGAAAGAATGAGAAATTTTCTATTTACCCGGTGATTGTTGTGGGGGAGGGAAAAGTTAGAGGCAATCGGGGCAAAATGATAAGTATTTTATATACAAACACCTTCAATACTTAAAAATATTTCAATTTACAATTGGTAATATTTATTTTTACTCAAGAATTTATTGAGAATAATTTCTATTTATTTACGAGATAGCAATACTTCCAGCGATTCTGGTATAATTTTGCATTATGCTATGGTGGGTTTTTGTGGTCTTTTTTGGACTTTTAAAGGTCTAGCTTGCCTTGAAACCATTGCTAAATCTAGACTTTCCCTTTTAGCCAAACCAAACACTTTCGCCAATTATCCCTTTTTTCCCTAACAACGTTGATCTAATTTTTGTGTAGTTTTGTTGCAAAGTCAAAATTTTTTTGACAAAATGCCTAAATTGTGGTAAAGACGAAATGACGGGATTTAGCATCATTTCTAGTTCCAGTGTTTCCTAAAATCAGAGACTTCGTACCTCACCCTTAAGATAACAGCTAAGTAGGGTTTGTTCAAAAAGGCCTAGTATGGGGTCAGGCAGAAGGCAGCAGTTTAAGGCTTTGTTGCTCTCCTTTTTTGTACCAGTTTGCCTACTACAAGAAGGATAATGCAAGGTTTTTGAAGGTCTCAATCCTATTTTTTAGCACTAATATCGGATTTTAAAAGGTCAAAAGCCTTATTTTAAAAGGGTTATACCATTATCTAGCAAGCCCTAATTACTATAGCGTTTCCTAAGCTAGTGAGGTACACCTATTTTCTTCCCTTTTGCCTTTTGCCTTTTGCCTTTTGCCTAAAACCCATAACTTTTGTACCTCAGCAGACTGAAAAACGCTATATCATAATATTTCTTCTCAAAAAAAGAGGAGAAAAAAGCAAGTTCTGCCTTTCTCTCCTCCAGTCTAGCGATTAATTACATTGGAACAGTAGCCAGTAATCTTGAACTACTATTCACCGCTTTAGTAAGCACCGTTATTTTTGGGAAAAACCACAACACCGATAGTTCTGAAGATTACCCAGATATCGGTTAACCAGTTGCGCGAATTAACGTAATACACATCCATCTGCACCCGCATGGGATAGGGGATGTCATTACGTCCAGAAACTTGCCATAAACCAGTTAAACCGGGGCGAATAGTTAAGACCTTGTCGATGCGATTGCCATATTTCTGCAATTCTTCGGGAACTAAAGGCCGCGGACCGACGACGCTCATATCTCCTCGCAGGACGTTCCAGAATTGGGGAAACTCGTCCAAACTGGTTAAGCGGAGAAACTTGCCAATCCAAGTTATGCGGGGATCGTCCTTGAGCTTGAAATTATCCTCGAATTCCGCCCGCAGTTGGGGGGAGTCTTCCATCAGTCTCTCTAATACCTTATCCGCGTCCATTACCATAGTACGGAACTTGATACAGTTGAAATGCTGGAAGTTTTGACCGACGCGCTTCTGCATATAGAAGACCGGACCGGGGGAACTAATCGCGATCAATAAGGCTAAGATCAAATAAAGCGGCGAAAAGAAAATTAGAACCGATAGGGAGAAAACGATATCGAATAATCGTTTTGAGGTATCGCCGTCTAAAGCTATTAACCAAGATTTTTGATGCCGTCTACCAGAGACCGAAGGTTTGAACCCTCGCTTCATCAAAGCTTGTAGAGCCTTGACGGAGATAAGTTGGCTATTAGCAGTCATCTTACTCCTTCACATCACACACACCACACAGTACCCATGATAAAGCCACAAGACTGAAAAAACAAGTCTTCGGGTCAATAACTGGCACGGGCCATTCTAGAGCCTTTGTACTAAAAAATCTCTAATTAGGGTTTACTGAAAAAGTTTCTTGGTGGAGTCAGCAGTCGGCAGTCAGTAGTCAGGAGATTATTTTTATTTATTCTCCCTTATCCCCACTCCCTGCTCCCCTATGCCTTTCAAACAGGATTTAGTATTGTAGGACGCTTTTGAATCAGCAAAAATTAATTATGCAAGAGGTTTAATAAAAAAAAGAGCATCGGCAAATGATACCCTTTGTGGCTGAATATCTAAGTAGTTACAGATTTGATCCTAAGGATTAAGTATGCTGTTGTCCGCGCTCGTCTGCTGAGTCCATTCGGAACTCGGCGTGAGCTTTTGTCGAACGCTGAGCTCCTGGCCGAAGCCCGAATTTTGGCTCCCGAAAACGAAAACTTTAGACTTCATCATTTAAGATAAATCCCCTACTTAGGCGATGGGTTGTTTCATACTACTTAGTTCTCGAATGCCTAACCAACCGATCAAACTATAGCAAATCGATAGCAACATACTTTGATTACCAATTCTTAACCACTGTTTCAAAGCCTCCAAGTTAGCTTGGCTTTCTGCCTGTTTTCGCCGCTCTTGCAGCTGAGTTTGTAGCTGATTTTTGATCTCATCTAATCGCTGTTTAAATTCCCTCGGGCTTTTGGATAAATCGCGTAAATTAGTTAATTGCTCTCTTTGTTGGCGAAGGGTTTGTAACTGTTCTGTGCTGATCGGTTGTCCTTGGAAACGACCAGTTTCAATCACTTGAGTTCTCTGAGAGATCTGCTGTTCTAATAGTTGGGGATTTTGCGATAGAGTATTTAACTGGGCTAAGAAAGCCTGAATTTGTCCCTCCCCTTGATCAACACCCTGTTCAATTTGAGTCAAAGCGTCGTTTTTAATCTGGTTGATATTATTGATATGAACAGGAATCATCAACAGAAAAACTAAGCCTAACACTGTGGAAAGAATAAAGATCGGCCAACGCAATTCAAAGTGGTATTTCCTAGTAGTGAAATTTTTATTGTTATCGTCAATCCAGTAAGCGATTAAAACGAGAACGATACCCAGAAGAGGAACAATTCCTCGATCGACAAAGGTGGTGACGAAACCTACCTGCCATTGGGATTGACTGAATTGATAGGGCAGCGGCAGGATAAACGCATCCAAAAGGAAGGAAAGAATGAAAACCAATCCCGTTAATTTCAGGGACAAAGAAGTAAAACTGTTCATCGCTGTTTCTGTAATGGTATGTCAATGAATAGATTCATTAGTCTGTTTAAAAGTTCTCGCTGGGGGTTCCCAGACGGATTTTGCCGAGAGGCAATCTGACAAACTGCAATTTCTAATTAACTTTTGCTCAACCTCCCGCTAAACCCTACGCTAAATCGTTCTGCTTGTCAACCTCTTTCGAGAATCGACTCTAGAAATATTACCTCAATATGGCATCGGTAAACCTATCCCTGTCAAAGAATAAAATTTTCCCAAGCTCTCAGACTGGGTTTTCCCTATATCTCTTCCCTAAGACAGAGACTGTCAAAGAATAAAATTTTCCCAAGCTCTCAGATGAGTCCTCAATGGTTAGCCTATAGTAAAGACAGCCCCCCTGAGTTGATAACAAAACCCATGCAGAAATTGGTGGAAGTTTTAGCTGATAAACAAGCTCTGATCGCAAAATCTCTGGCGCTGGTTCTGGAAAAAATCACAACCAGCCTCGACCAACAGGACTATTTTACCATCGCTCTGTCCGGCGGTAGTACCCCGAAACCTCTCTACGAGGCTTTATCCTCTCAACCCCTCGACTGGTCAAAAATTCACGTTTTCTGGGGAGATGAGCGCTACGTTAGTCCCGATCATCCTGACAGTAATCAACGCATGGCCCGGTTAGCATGGCTCGATCGCATACCGATCCCAGCCGCTAATATTCATCCCATGCCCACGGATGAACCCGATCCCCAGCTGGCCGCCCAAAAATACGATGATCATCTCCGCCAATGGTTTGGGGTCAATTCTCCCGATTTTCCCGTTTTTGACCTGATTTTATTGGGAATGGGCGATGATGGTCACACCGCCTCTCTCTTTCCCCACACGGCAGCTTTAACGGTGAGCGATCGCTGTATCACCGTCGGCGAGAAAGACGGCAATCCCCGCTTGACTTTTACCGTTCCCCTGATCAATCAGGCCCGTTGTGTGATCTTTATCGCTGCCGGCGAAAGTAAACGCCCCGCTCTACATCAGATTTTCTCTGCCTATGGTGACTCTTTCTCCTATCCTTCCCGTCTCATCCACCCCCCGGCCGGGGAATTATATTGGTTGCTCGATGCGGCCGCTGGTTCCTCTTTTGTCTAGAGAATAGGGGAATAGGGGAATAGGGAAATGGGGTAATTCAACTAAAACCCCAACACCCCAACACCCCAACACCCCAACACCCCAACACCCAACCCCTAATCTGCTTTTTTACTTTTTACTTTTTACTTTTTCCTGAAAAAATGATCGTTTGTCCTAATTGCGAACATATTAACCCCGATGAGGCCAGTCAATGCGAGGCCTGTTACACTCCCTTGCCGCGGATGTCTTCCTGTCCTAGTTGTGGGGCAACCATCCAAACTGATGCCACCTTTTGCGGTCAGTGTGGCTACAATTTACAGCCTAATTCCGTTCCCATGGTGGCAGCCCAACCCGAATCGGAACCTGAACCCGTCCCACCAGTCCCTACAGCCACCGTCGCCTCGATCGCACCTCCGCCTGTTGCCCCCCCACCGGTTCCGGCTGCCACCCGCTTACAGACGGAAATGGCTAGTCTCCAGCACCTGCAAACCGATAGCAAAATTGAATTACCCTTACATCTATCGGTAATTCATATCGGCAAACCGAACGATCGCATTCCCCCCGATATCGATGTTTCCGGTTTTCCTGATTCTGATATCGTCTCCCGGGTTCATGGCGATATCCGCGTTGAAGGGGGCATCTATTATCTTGAAGACACGGGCAGCGCTAACGGAACCTACGTTAATCACAATCCCCTACCCCCCGGCAATCGTCATCGTCTTCGGGCAGGCGATCGCATTTCCCTCGGTAAAGGCGACAAAATGACTTTTATTTTCCAAATGTCTTAAAAAAGGTTAGGGGTTAGGGATTTAGGGTGATGGGGAAATTTCAGCTAAATTTCCCATTTCCCCACTTCCCCACTTCCCCACTTCCCCATTTCCCCACTGAAAATTATGCGTACAAATTGGCGAATCGGCTCTTTATTGGGCATTCCTCTCTATATTGATTCCTCGTGGTTTTTGATTCTGGCTTTTGTCACCTTGATCAATGCCACCGATGCAGAAATTCAGTCTCTGGCCGCCCATAGTGCTGTTTTAGCGTGGTTGCTGGGTTTAATCATGGCTTTATTGCTATTTATCTCGGTTTTACTCCACGAATTAGGTCATAGTTTAATGGCCCGGTCCCAAGGCATCGAGGTCAATTCCATTACCCTGTTTCTTTTTGGGGGTATGGCCTCGATCGATCGAGAATCTCGGACTCCTCCCGAGGCCCTGCAAGTAGCGATCGCTGGACCCCTCGTCAGTTTTCTCCTGTTTTGTCTCCTCTCCCTAGCCAGTCACTTACCCTATTTAAACGCCAATTTAACCTATATATGCGGGCATTTAGCGATAATTAACCTGTTTTTGGCTCTATTTAATCTTATCCCCGGTTTACCCCTCGATGGGGGTCAAATTTTCAAAGCAATGGTCTGGCAAGCGACTGGCGATCGCTGGAAAGGGTTACATTGGGCTGCGATCAGTGGTCAATTAATCGGTTGGTTGGGGATTATTTTGGGGATTTTCTTGGTTATCTTGAAGGCAGATGTGGGGGGTGCCTGGTTAGGATTAATGGGCTGGTTTATCCTCAGAAATGCCCGCGCCTACGATAATTTAACTAATTTACAGGAAAGTCTCCTCAATTTCACAGCGGGAGAGGTGATGAGCAGACATTTGCGGGTTTTAAACGCCCATCAAACCCTAGAGGAATTCGCCCAAGAATACGTTTTAGACCGAGCGGCTGCCAATACTGCTTATTTTGCCGCTTCCGAGGGACGTTATCGGGGATTAATTCGGGTGGCAGATTTACAGGCGATCGAGCGGAGTTTCTGGTCAGAAAAACAACTGCTTGATATTGCCCATCCCCTCGGGGAAATTGCCACTGTTGAGGAAAAAACCCCCTTAGTGACGGTGGTGCAGAAATTGGAAACCATCCAGGACCCAATGCTCACGGTGTTAACACCGGCCTCCGCCGTAGCGGGAGTAATCGATCGCGGCGATATCCTCAAGGCAATTGCGATTAAATACCAAATTCCCCTAGAGGAAACGGATATTGAACGCGCTCGCGAGGGAGTTTACCCCAGTTATTTGCCCTTAAATGTCATTGCTGCCGCTCTTGACAAGAGTGAACGGCCAAAAATCGGCGAACCGTCCTTAATGTCCTGACCTAGAGAGGATGGAAGATAATAATCTTGAATATGGCTAATCCGAAAATTTCCTCGCTGGTTAACCTGCCACAATTTCCCCGTTTCCACATCTAAACAACTTAACCAGCCTTGGCCGTAGGCCCAAGTATCAATACAAATGGCATGGCCGAGATTAATCGGTTTCCCGCTTTTTTGGCTGGTATGGCCGCAAATCATGGTTTTTCCCGAACTATGGGCGGCGGGATATTGAAATTTCTCCCAAAAGAGTTTGTATTCTGGTTGTCTGGCTAGGGGTAGATGGGGATCGAGACTAGCGTGAACAAATAAATGATTTGCAGTTTCGTAGCTATTTATACAGACTTTTCCTAAAAAATCCCAGTGGGATTCGGGAATTTTAATCAGGTGGCCTTCGCTATAGGATTTTAGAGTAGCTTTACCGCCTTTTTCTAACCAGAGACGCTGTTTAAGGGGGTTATGACGGGCTTGCAGCATGATAATCTCGTGATTACCCTTGAGGGGAATCAAATTTCCCTGTTTGTGTAGGGAAATCAGGCGATCGATCACCCCTTTCGAGTCTCTGCCCTTATTAACGTAATCACCGAGGGTGATTAAAGTATCTTGCGGTTTGGGGTTGACGATCTCTAGCAAGTGATCTAGAGCTTTCGAGCAACCATGAATATCGCCGATCGCTAAGGTTCGCATGAGGATTTAGTAGGGGATTAGGGCATAGGTAGGGTTTGCGGCAAAAAGTTTTTCGTGGGGGCAGGGTGTGGGGTGGGGGG
>NZ_JAQMSY010000159.1:0-14219 GCF_028329095.1 Microcystis sp. CS-574 | reverse complement strand
TTCTCGGCTGGTGAGAGAGAGTCTATCTTTCTCTAAAAAAATGGAGAATCACCTTGGGGAACCCTTTGGTATTTTATCCATGACTACAATGCACAGCAAAGCAAAGGATTAAGCCGCCATCACTACTACCGAATCACCACCCCTTTTTTCAGTACCCAGGCAAAATCAATGACACATCTTGCTAATCCTTTTGCCGCTCTCAACCCTAGGTAGGTAATTATGCCAGTTAAGAAAGCGGCACGCTTAACCTTTCCCTAACCTATAAATTGCTATATATTTTAATTGTGTGAGGAGTGAGAAGAAAGCAAAGTCCTTGGGGTCGAAACACGGCAAGACTCCCAAGGGCTTTTCCATGTCTAGGGAACAATTGTCAGTCATGAACCAGCCTCAAGAGCGAGAACCCTTTGCCAGTTTAGTTTTATATCATCTCTTTAAATGGTCGATCGTTAGCCCAACCCTACACGGCTATTTTCGCGGTCGCGTTTACGGAGTGGAAAATGTCCCCCGTCGTCATCCTCTGATTATCGTCTGCAATCACGCCAGTTACTTCGATCCACCCCTATTATCCTGTGCCGTGCGTCGTCCCGTAGCTTATATGGCTAAAGAAGAATTATTTACCATCCCGATTTTAAAACAGGCGATCGCTCTTTACGGGGCCTATCCCGTCAAACGCAGCAGTGGTGATCGCGGAGCCATTCGGGCGGCGATGGGAGCATTAGCAGCGGGCTGGGCAGTGGGAGTGTTTCTGGAGGGAACCCGCACCGAGGACGGATTGATCCATCAACCAAAACTAGGCGCGGCGATGATTGCCGCTAAAGCGGGAGTTCCCCTGCTACCCGTCAGTTTGTGGGGGACAGAAAAGATTTTTCCAAAAGGTTCTTCTTTTCCCCATAGTATCCCCTTAACTATTCGCATCGGCGAAGTGCTGCCGCCACCGATTTCTAGCAAAAGAGAAGCTTTACAGGCAGTTACCGAGCGCTGTGCCGAAATTATTAACGGATTACACGCTCTCGGACGCTAAATCTTTGCCTTTTGCATGAGTAGAAAACGGGTTTCTCGGAGAAACCCGTTTTCTGTGCGTTACTCAACGGATTTAGTCTTAGATTTCTTTCCCCGACACTTTCAAGTCGGGAATCTAGGCTAAAATTGGCATAACTCGACCATCGCCTCGATCATGTTCTTTTTTGTCCTCGGCTTCAATCTAGGCTTAACTTTATTTAATTGCTTTCTAGTCTGGAAATTGTGGCAATTGCGGCGAATTTTAGGGCGAGTGACCAAAATTTTAAACCGGGTGGAACGACGTTTACACCACATTTTTTACCCCGCCCCGGAATATATTGTCATCGCCGGGGCGAAAACCTATTATCTCCGACAAAACTATCAACGCATCTGCGGACAGATACAGATACTGCAATCCCTATTCTTGACCTTCTCCCTGATTATCCGTTACTGGCAGCGTCAATCCCGTCAACGCCGTCGCCTGTGGTCGCTAAAATTGAGCAAAATCTCTAGCAACTAAGCAGCTGATAGCGATCGCCAGCCAAAGTAATACACAAGTACGAGTTAAATTCAAAGCCTGTTCGACGGTTTTGACGGTAATCGGGTTGAGGTTATCGCCCAATAAAGGTTTTTCCACAATCTGGCCTCGATATTGATTTTTTCCCCCCAATTGCACCCCCAAAATCGCCCCATAGACGCATTCACTCCAACCAGAATTAGGACTAGGATCCCGACGGGCATCGCGCCAACAAATGCTTAAAACCCGCCCCGGCCGGCCCGAAATTAGGGCGAGAGTTAAGACCGTTAAACGACAGGGTAGCCATGTCAAAACGTCCTCGCTTTTGGCACTAAACCAACCAATATGGGTGTAGGGTGGCCGACGATAGCCAATCATCGAATCGAGGGTACTAGCGGCTTTATAAGCGCAAGCGAGGGGTACTGGTCCCACCCCCAGAAAGGCACCGAGAAGGGCATAAAAAAGCGGCGCGGTAACTCCATCCACACCATTTTCACTGACGGTTTCTAATAGGGCGCGAAGGATTTCTTCCTGGCCGAGATTATCTGTGTCGCGACCAACGTATAAACTTAGTTGGCAACGAGCTAAGGTGATATTTTCCGCTTGTAAAGGTGCGATGACGGTTTCGGCAGCCCTGCGTAAACTTCTACCGGCTAAACAACTGGCCAAGAGAATCATTTGTACTAGGCAACTCAGCAGCAAATTGACCTGACCTAACCATTGGATTCCTAGCCAAGTTAAGACCCCGGCCAAGATAATTAAACCCAGTCCCAGAATTATGCCCCCTAAACGTTGGCAAATTTTTTCCTGCGTCCAATTAAGAATAACTTTTGTGGCCACGGCAATAATCGCCCCCATCACCTGCACCGGATGAATCCATCCCCAAGGATCGCCCACCAGATAATCTAAAACTGCCCCTAATACTAAAATGATCGCCGTTGCCGTTCCCTTCACAATTACTCCCTTTTCCCATCGATAGCCCGAATTTTCTCAATATTGTCTTCCCAGTTAGCCCCATCAAAGAACTGGATCTGAAAATCTTCCAAGACATTGCCATCCAAACAGCGCAGGTTTATATCTATAGCGTCAGGATGGGAGCGGGGACGATAGAAAGGATGAATACCACAAACACGACAAAAATAATGTTGGGCTGTGTGGGTATTAAATGTATAGGTACTTAGGAAATCTTCACCGCTTAGGAGGGTAAATTGTGCTGAAGGAACAATCAGATGCAGAAAGCCTTTTTTCTGACAAATCGAACAATTACAGTCTAGAGCTTGATCATGCTCGATCGCCACTTGAAAACGGATCGCTCCACAGTGACAACCTCCCCCATAAATCTTTGCTTGTTTTGTTGCTGTCATAACTTCTAAACTACTAAACAATAAAGCTGGTTTCCTCTCCCCTAGCGGCGATCCAGCTACGCGCATCGTAGTATAAATCGGCTAAGGTAATCTTCCCCAGGGCCTCTTTTAATTTCTCGTGGAGGTGTTTCCAGATAGTAAATGTCACCCAATCTTCTGCCTGTTCGTCCCTGGGATGATAGCCTGATAATGGCTCGATCGTCTCTCCCACTGCCTCCAAAATTTGCCCCAACGAGATCCGATTTGCCGGCCTGGCCAATTGATAACCCCCTTGCGATCCCCGAAAGGAACGAACTAACCCCGCTCGTCGCATTTCTATCAGCAATTTCTCTAGATAAGCAGCCGGGATATCTTGACGCAGGGCGATCGATTTTACCGATACGGGAGTTCCCCTCGGTTGTAAACTAAGATCCAGCAAGGCTTTAACACTATAGTGACCCCTAGTTGTTAGCTTCATTATCCCTCATTTTTACCTCTTTATCTCTATCCTAGCCCCTGCTCTCATTGATGACAGAAAGGCTAACCTCCCTTACCCCGGCATCTCGATCAACATTGATAAATTCTGTTAAGATTTTGATCGAGAGATAGAGTCTAATCAATTACAATCAATTTCCCCAAGCAAGTGACAATTTTTAGTTTATACCGTGTAAGATAAGTGTAGAGATCAATCGTAACCCGATTGTTTCTGGTCAGGGGGAGCAATTCTCCTCGACTAGCCTTGATGACCCTAACCTTTACTTATCTACTGCAAACTTAAATGAACACAACTACTAATCCAGAACCCCTGACTGGCCTCGAACTAATTGAGAAAGTTAAACAGCTAGGCAACCTCAGCAAAGAGGAAAAAGCCCGGGAATGCGGCTACTATACCATGACAAAAAATGGTATTGAACGCGTTAATATGATGAAATTTCTCAATGCTTTAATCGATGCTGAGGGAATTGACTTAGATAGCAGTGCCAATGGTCATGGACGAGGTGGGCGCTCGGCCAGCTACCGGATCAGTGTCCAATCAAATAATAATCTCCTGATCGGTTCGGCCTACACCAAAAAAATGGGACTCAAACCGGGAGATGAATTTGAAATTACTTTGGGGAGAAAACATATTCATCTCAAGCAAGTTGGTGCCAGCGACGACGACGAATAGCCATAATTAAGGAGAGAGCCGTTTCACTCTCTCCTTGCTATGAGATAGGGGCTGCTGAAAAATTCGCTCCAGAAATCATGCTATTGAATGCCACTGATTTGTCGCCCAATTGATAAGTTTTACTTGGGCAAAACAACTTTAAACATAATTTTTATTAAAGAGAAGGACTATCTTAGTTCATTTGTTCGCAAAAAAAGCCAGAAAGACAAAAAAAGCCCAAAAAAACTGCCGAAGCAGTTGGGAAAGATTGACAACCAAAAAGATAATAGCAAGGACAGTTCCTGAAGTTTCAGGTAGTTTTGTCATGACCAGATTGAAACTAAAATCTTTTCTTAGCTTGTCCGGACTTTCTGAGAGCATCTCAGATGTGCAGAAATAACGACAATCAACAATGATCAGTCATCCTTAAATTAGTACGAATGTATGAACAACCGCATCTAAGCATCCCACTGCAAAAGCTAATCTGCGGCGGGATTGAGGAAAAAATCGCCATTAAGCGCGAATTTTAGAAGATAGTTTCCTTGGAAAAATCCCCACTGGGTAGATTGACAAAAATCAGATGCACCCCTAGGTAGGGTTTGCTGAATAAATCTAAAAACCTTGTTGGGTAAGACTTTTAGACTTTTTTCCCCTCAAAAAGTGCCAGCACTTGGAGTGATCGGGGGGAAAATCCCTGGACTTTTTCCCTGAAAATTAGGTAGTTGACCACCTGAAAATCGGTAAAACCCTACACCCCACACCCCACACCCCACACCCTGCCCCCACGAAAAACTTTTTGCCGCAAACCCTAGGTAAAGGCTATAATTCACTCGATCCCGAACGTCACCGAAACCACTGCGGTAATATCTTTGTCGATCGAGGAAGTGTCGTAAATTCCCGAATCGCTCACGTCAGTGGAATTGCGCGAGGTGATCTGAAAAACTCCCGTTTTCGCATCGCGCACCCTTCCCACCCGACTGCCGGTACTACTAGCGATCGCCTCAGCCCTCGCTCTCGCATCTTTGGTCGCCGCCGCCACCATTTCCACCCGCAGCTTATCCAGTTGGGTGTAAAGATATTGGGGAGGTTCAGAGACGAGGTTAATTCCCTCCTCAATCAATTCCGTTACCTGCCTAGAAAGTTCCGTGTAACGGGCCACATCGCTCGCCCGGATCTCGAAGCGTTGGGTGAGACGATAGGCAAGAATTTGCCCGGTTTCCTGGCCGTTAACTGTTACTTCGGGAATCGCCATCGTCTCGATCGCGTTGGTGGTGATTGCGTCTTCGGGAACTTGTTTTTCTTTGAGATAAGCTCGTATCCGCTGGGTTTGCCGGATCAGATCGCGGTAGGCATCTTGGGCGGTAGGTTGTTGACTGGAAACCGATAAACGCCAGAGAAGATAATCGGATGTAATCGCCCTTTTGGCCGAACCAGTGACGACAAAAACATCGCTCGCCCGTTTCACCGCCAAGAACGAGCGTGCCGCTATCCACGAACTCAAGACGAGAGCGATCGATAGCACCGATAAACCCGCGAACACCTGTGGGAAACGTCGAAATATAGAACTGTCTTTCATCATCCCCATCCTAGAAATCCGACGTTTCTATCCTATGCTAGTAGCGAGTGCCTTGAAATTATTATTTACAAAAATCAATGGAGGTCGCAATCTGACGGGATGCTTTCCCTTCCCCAAAAACTCCCTAGCGCTGACGGCGACAACGCCCGATAAGTTCAGCTTGACCATGGAATGGGCTTTATCCCCCTCTGTTTAACCCGAACTGTGGTTAAATAAATACTTCGCCGAAAAAGGTTTCAGCGAAGTACCACAATAGTCAGTGACCAGTTATCAGTTATCAGTACCTTTAGTATAACACCTTTGATCCAAAAATCATAACTTTGTGCAAAAAAAGGCCACAAATAAATACTTCGCCGAAAAAGGTTTCAGCGAAGTACCACAATAGTCAGTGACCAGTTATCAGTTATCAGTACCTTTACTATAACACCCTTTTTCGATCACTGCAAGACTTTTTGCAAATTTTAGGCCAAGAATTTTGGACCTAAACCGACTTTCGGCGCGTACACCGCCCGATCGCCCAATTCCTCTTCGATGCGTAATAAGCGATTATACTTAGCCACCCGTTCACTGCGACTGAGAGAACCGGTTTTAATCTGTCCGGCATTAGTGGCCACCGCTAGATCTGCGATCGTGGTGTCTTCCGTTTCTCCAGAGCGATGACTAATTACAGAACGATAACCGTGACGGGTGGCCAGGGCGATCGTTTGTAGGGTTTCCGTCAAAGAACCGATCTGATTGAGTTTAATCAGGATCGAGTTAGCAATACCCAGATCGATCGCTTTTTGCAGACGGATGGGATTAGTCACCATCAAATCATCGCCCACCAACTGAATCCGCGCCCCCAGTTTATCGGTCAATAATTTCCAGTTATCCCAATCTTCCTCGTGTAAACCGTCTTCAATAGAAATAATCGGATAGCGATCGACTAAACTAGCCAAAAAATCCACCATTTCGGCGGGAGAATGGGCCGAACCATCGTAGATGTATTGACCATCCTTATAGAATTCACTGGCGGCCACATCCATAGCTAAAGCCACCTCCGACCCCGGTTTATAACCAGCACGTTCGATCGATTCGATCAAAATATCCAAAGCTTCCTGATTTGAAGCCAAATTAGGAGCATAACCGCCCTCATCGCCCACACCGGTCAGTAATTTGCGTTCGTGCAAGGCCTTACCCAAAGCGGCGAATACTTCCGCTCCCCAACGCAAACCTTCCTTAAAAGAATCGGCCCCGATGGGGAAGATCATAAACTCCTGAAAATCGACGTTATTATCGGCGTGAGAACCACCATTGATCACGTTCATCATCGGGACGGGTAGCACATTGGCCATCGGGCCACCGAGATAACGATAGAGAGGCAATCCCAGATCCGCCGCCGCCGCTTTGGCCGTAGCTAGAGAGACGGCTAGGATAGCATTAGCCCCTAATTCTCGTTTATTGGCTGTGCCATCGCGATGGATCATAGCTAAATCGATACTAGCTTGGTCGAAAGCATTCATCCCCTCCAAAACCGGGACAATTTTTTCGTGGACATTGCGAACCGCTTTCAGGACTCCCTTACCACCGTAACGCTGGGGATCATCATCGCGCAATTCGTGGGCTTCAAAACTGCCCGTAGAAGCACCACTGGGAACCTGGGCCAAACCGAGCGCCCCCGATTCTAACAGCACTTCCGCTTCGATCGTGGGACGGCCGCGGGAATCTAGAATCTCCCTAGCTGCGATCGCTTCGATGGGAACTTCGATTTTATCTAACATAACTTATCGTCTCCAACTCAATTTACGCGGTAATTTCGGCTGATTACTAATTGCCTAAAGGGAAATCCACGTTGACAATCTGCTTTTGATCATCAAAAACGAGGATTAAAGTATCCGTCAGTTTTTCAAATTGAATCGTCACCAAAACCAAATCCACGCCGTCCGTATCCGAACCTTTTCTGACCTGAGTTCCCACAACCCGACGCACGGGGCCGGTAAGCTTAAGTAAATTTTCCCAAGCGCCTTGCACTCTGCTGGGGAAAACCTCAGCTTTCAGGAAAGGGTGTAAAAAACCTCGGGCCAGGCCGTAGTCTTTATTGACCAAAGCCTTGACAAAAGCATCGCCAATCTCAGAAATACTACGAAATTCGGGAAAATCGGCGGCAATTACCTGACCTGACTGGTTAAAGGTAACTATCACATCGTCGGTAACTTTCTCAAATTCAACGGTGACAATCACCAGATTGGCATTGATAGCATCGAGTAGCCTGCTTTTGACAATGCGCTTAAACGGTCCAGTATGGTCAGTTACTTGACTTTCCCAGACCTTTTGCAGTTTTTCGGCAGTCCAGAGGGGTTTTAGTTGGGGTGACAAAGCTGCGATCACCTTGTCGTATTGTTTAGTTCCCAACCATTCCACTATCTGCCGAGCTTGCTTTTCTTCCCGAACGGGATCACCAAGAGCGATCGCAGTCGGTTCTAGGTTCGCCTGTACTGGTGAAGCGCTGAACGGAGTCCAAGGCAGGGAAAAACCAATTAAACACAAAGAGAGAATCGATACCCGTTTCGCTAATGAAAGCCGCATCATTTCAGCTATTGCTCCGCAAATAAATAACGTTTTTCCACTTGACGATTGAATTGATGCCATTGTTCATTAGTTAAAGCATTCAAGATCGCTCGATCGGGCAATATCTCTCCTCTTGTTATACTGATTTAACGATTAAAACTACCGCCGAACGCGCTTGCACCCGATAATTTTCCGATTCAATAGCGGCGGCGGCATCTAAATCACAGGCTGCCTCGGACAATTGCCCAGCAGTATCAATGACGCGATGCCATTTTTCCCCTTGTCCCAAGGGTGGTAACTGGAAGTTGAGAGATTCCCAGTAAGCGTTGAGCATAATGTGTAAATACTCGTTTGCCTTAGGATGACGCAGGGAAAAAGCTAAACTGCGGGAATCTTCCGACCAATCGGGTTTACTCAACTGTACACCATGCCAACTGAGATGGGGTTCAAGACTGGTATAGGTGACTTCTAGCAATTTTTCTTGACGGAAAAGAGCTAATTTTTTATTAAAATCGATCAGTCTCCTTACGAAACACCAAAGATCGAACTCTTGCTCTACCGCACTCCAATCGAACCAACTTAACTGGTTATCCTGACAATAGGCGTTATTATTGCCCTTTTGGGTGCGTCGCACTTCGTCCCCCATCAACAGCATAGGTGTTCCTTGAGAAATGAACAGGATCGTTAAGAGATTTTTTATTTGTTGCAGTCGCAGGGTTTTAATCGCCTCGTTATTGGTTTCCCCTTCTATCCCACAATTCCAGCTAAAATTATCGTTGCAACCGTCCCGATTCTCCTCGCCGTTAGCCTCGTTGTGTTTCTCGTCGTAGGACACTAGATCGTTAAGGGTAAAGCCGTCGTGACAGGTAACAAAATTTATACTTCTCTTGACATTGTTGTCAGGTCTGTGGTATATGTCGGGGCTTCCTAAAATCCGCGCCGCTAATTTGCTGACTATGCCGGTATCTCCCCGGACAAAAGCGCGCACATCATCGCGAAAAGGACCATTCCACTCGGAAAACCAATCGGCAAATTCGACAAATTGACCGACACTATACAATCCTGCCGCATCCCAAGCTTCGGCGATTAATTTTGTCCCAGCTAAGACCGGATCCGATTCGATCGCCCAGATCATGTTATAACCTTTTTGCAGGATCGGTTCCCCGTCCACATTGCGCGATAATACGGCCGCTAGGTCAAAGCGAAAACCATCGACGTGCATTTCTGACACCCAATAGCGCAAACAATCGAGAATCATTTTGCCAACAATCGGATGACTGCCCTTGAGGGTGTTACCACAGCCGGTATAGTTGCTATAGAGGCTTTTATCTACCGCATCGAGGATATAGTAGGTGCGATTATCGATACCTTTCAAGGAAAGAGTCGGCCCGGTTTCGTCCCCCTCGGCGGTATGATTGAAAACCACATCGAGAATCACTTCGATCCCCGCTTTGTGTAAAGCTTTCACCAGATCTCGAAATTCATTCAAAGGACCCAGGGGTGAGCGATCGCTACTGTAACCGGCATGGGGCGCAAAAAAGCCGATCGTGCTATAACCCCAATAGTTAGTTAACCCCGGCATGGCCGAAGCGGGATCAAAGTAATGAATCGGCAACAATTCCACGGCAGTAATGCCTAGGTTTTTCAAATAGGGTATTTTTTCGATTAATCCCGCAAAAGTACCTCTTTTTTCCTCGCTAACGCCGGAATTCGGGTTACGAGTAAAGCCACCGACGTGCATTTCGTAGATAAAACTGGCAGAGTAGGGAGTGCGTAACGGTTTGTCATCTTCCCAATCATAGCAGCCCGGATCGACCACCAGACCCCGCAAAGCTCGATGACAATTATCGCCTTTTTCGCTGGCCGCTTGTCGATCATAAATTTCTGCACCGACAATCGCTTTCGCATAGGGATCGAGAACTACTTTATCAGGATCGAAGCGATGACCCTGGGCTGCATTATCTGGACCATAGACTCGATAAGCATACACTTGACTGGCTCCAATCCCGTGAACGAAAATATGCCAATAGAAAAAAGTGCGATTTTCTTGGGGATTGAGACGAATAATTTGACTAGGTTGCGGGGAATTGGCATCATCAAATAATAATAATTCGATCGCAGTGGCATACTTAGAAAATAGTGAGAAGTTGACACCATCGGCCAAGACAGTCGCACCGACGGGATGGCTTTTACCGTGATCGGTTTCTAAGGTCATTGTCAAGAGATAAGAAGTGATTAGGAGTAGTATAAGATTATTCGGCGTTGTTGAATTGGCGTACCATTATTCAGCAGACCCTAAGTAGGTAGGTGTTAAAAACCATCAGCGCCCCCTTATTAAGGGTAGTAGGGTTGATTCATGAATCAACCCTAGGATCAAGGGGGTATCAGCGCCCCCCTTATTAAGGGGATATCAAAGGCGAAATCTATCTTCAATTTAATTGAAACGACTATCATAAAAGACTATGATCGTGTTTGTTGCGAAGTTGCTGAAGGGTTTTGCGATCGCTGTCTAGATCGACTTCATCGTAATGTAAATCGGCATCGTGGTTTTTCAAAAAAGCATCCACCACCCAACGAGAAGATAGACCTAAAATACTTCCGACCTCAGAACTGGTGATTTTTTCCGCTCGGTAGGCCTGCACCACCAAAGCCTCTAAAATTTCACGGGTAAGATTATTGTAGTTGTAATGTTGAAGCAATTCATCGGGAATATCGATAGTAATTTTCATGATTTAGCTTCCTTTTTTTTGGGGTTTACTGATAATGTTTATAGAACTTAGGTTGAGTTAAAGCATGAAACCCAACGCCTATTCTACACCTTCTCAACAGGATTTAGTATAACTTTTAGATATGGATAAAGCTGGTATTCCTATTACTTCGCTTCAAATAATTTACAAATCTCTTTAATAGAAATATAGATACCGAGAACAGCACCTAGCAAAAGAGGGATTTGACTATCCGAACCAAGGCATTTCTGAAAATTTTCATCGGTTAACACTTTATAGACGACCTTAACTAGGGTAAATGCAGTCCACAAAGTTAACCCAGAAACAAAAAGAATTTCTAGATAAGATTTATTGTTTCCCCGTCTTGGCTGTTTTTTTGTAACCAGTGCCACGCTTGCGGTAATAACCAAGGTTCCGATTAACAAAAGAAAGTTTTCAATGTTAACAATCTTCATCAAAAATTTATGCTGATTTTGCTTTCCTAAAGGTAATATACCATCCGCAGCCGGCCGCTAATATCGCACCAATAACCGCACCGTAAACTCCCGCAATCGATCCCCCTAAAGCTGCACCTCCCACCGTTACCACCATCAGGCGATCGGCTTTATCCCAAAATCGAGGGGAATCAGCACCCTCGTGATCAAGGGGGGATCGGGCTAATTTTTGGGCAGTTTTTACCCAATCTTGGCTAGGAATAACATCATTAATAAATAGGGACTCGAAATCTAAACTATCGGGAAAAATGACGCTTAAACTTTTGGTGCGTTCTTGGTTAGCATAGGCTGCGTCTAACTCTTCGATCGCTTTTTTATAAGCTTTTTCTAGGGGGGGAAAATCCTTGACAAGTTGCCGCAATTGTGTTGCTGCCTGGGGTTGTTCTTCCGTTAATAATCGTTCAATTTCTTTGAGCGATCGCTGTAGATATTCTGGCAAAGGTTCAGTCTGCTGTGCGAGGGCGATTAGCAGCGCTTCAAGATCGATAATTGTTTTGGGAATTTCCATAAGTTAGTCCTGTCCAGTCAGGGTATAGGCTGCCCAATGGTAAGGATCACTATATTCTGTTAGTTGATCTAGCCCTATTGTACTGCCTTCCTTTAAAATATTCGCCGCCCTCACCTCCAGTCGATCGACCCCTTCCCTTAGGTCGGGAAGTTGTCCAAGTTGCTCGATCCAGTTAGCTAGTTGCTGCCAAGTGATATTTTTTAACCAATTTTGTGTATTTTTCAGAGCTAGGGCCGGGGATTCACCCGCTAATAATCTTTGATAAAAGTTAATCATAAACCAAGCGCTAGAAATCTCCTTCACCGGCCAGAGGGTACTGACCACATTAGTCGCACCGGCTGCCAAGAAAGCACTGACGAGGCCGACGTATTCGGTGGTAATGCCATCCTTACCGGTGAGAGCGGTTTCACAGGCAGCCAGACAGACGAGACGGTAACTAGAGAGGTTGAGCTTGTTGATATCCCGGACGGTCAATAAACCATCGCTAAGGGCGATCGCAGAGGCTTGGGGGCGAAAAGAGTCATAATAGCCATGACCGGTGAAATGAAAGGTTTTATGGGCATTTTCGAGGGCGTTGCGGACGTTTTCGCGTGAGGCCTTTTCCGGGCTGATTCTCTGGCTCGGTTGCAGGATATGGCTAATAATCGCTGATTCCAGTTGGGCGAAATCCATGGGTTTTTGTTCCGTTTTGGGGTCTTCGACGCTGAGGAGGGGAGAATAGGAGAAATCGCCGGACTGGGGACGCAAACCGACCTGAGCAGAGGGGAGATAGGTGGCGGTGTATTTTTCGGGGAAGAGGGTATGTAGGGGGAAGCGGTGCAGATCCCGGTGGGGGATGAGAATCAGGGAATCAACGGAAACCGGCAAAGGTTCGAGAATTTTATCGATCTGTAAAATCCGCTTTAATTGGGCAAAACGGCTGTTAAGTGACAATCTCCAGGGGTGATTTTGTTTATTCTCCGTTTCTTTTTTACTGGCATAGTCAAGGTATTGTTTATCCCATTCACTTAACCAAGTCCGAAACTGTCGCGCTGGTTGACGGCGTTGTTCTGGCTCGACAATGACGGGATCAGCCTCTGCGGTGATAATAAAGGTGGTGAGATTGTCCTCGCTGAGATACCAGTAAATAATCGCCTTATTCAGACCTGTCAGGCTTTGGATGGTGGCATAATCGGGACTGGTGGGGTTTTCTTGCCAACTATCGAGAATCCAAGTCAAACAACGATTTTTATAAAATTCTGCCTGTTCAATTGCGTCTAGGGGATGATTTTCCTCGATCAGTAAATCGATTTCTAGGTGACTAAAACTGCTGAATTTTGCCTCAAAAGCCGGTTTATCCCGTTTCTGGGCGCGTAGTCGGGTGAAAAGGTGGCGCCCCTGTTGTTGATAGAATCGCGCTTCAGGGATTTCCTGTAGGGAAAGATGAGCGCGGATCAATCCTTGCAGAATTTTTAAATGATCTTCGGGGAAGTCTTTTTCGCTGAGAATCGGTAAAGCGATTTGATAATGTCGGATTGCTTCGCGCCAATAGGGACTAGCTTTCTCTTTATACTGGGAATGTTCCAGATAAGCTTCCCCTAGATAGCGATAAATTTGCCCCCACGGAGGCGATCCTTGAATGAGGTGGGGAAGTGCCTCCCGGAGGGCGAAAATATGGGGTTCTCGGTCATTAAGGGCTACTATCGGTTTACGATAAATGAGAGCTTCTAGACTAGGAGTAGAAACGCGATTTTTACTCAGAGAACAAACGGACCACCCTCGGCCGTACCAAGCTTCATGGTCATCGGGTTTAATTTCTAAAGCTCGATCAAAGGATGCGATCGCTTCTTCAAATCTGCCTAAATTACCTAACGCAACCCATCGGTTGTACCAAGCTTCATGATAATCGGGTTTAATTTCTAAAGCTTGATCGTAAGAGGCGATCGCTTCTTCTAATCTGCCTAATTTATGCAACGCAATCCCTCGGTTGTACCAAGCTTCATGGAAATCGGGTTTAATTTCTAAAGCTCGATCGTAGGATGCGATCGCTTGTTCAAATCTGCCTAAATCAGCTAACGCATTCCCTCGGTTGTTCCAAGCTTCATGGAAATCGGGTTTAATTTCTAAAGCTCGATCAAAGGATGCGATCGCTTGTTCAAATCTGCCTAAATCAGCTAACGCATTCCCTCGGTTGTTCCAAGCTTCATGGAAATCGGGTTTAATTTCTAAAGCTCGATCGTAGGATGCGATCGCTTGTTCAAATCTGCCTAAATTATATAACGCAATCCCTCGGTTGTTCCAAGCATCAGGGTCATCGGGTTTAATTTCTAAAGCTCGATCGTAGGATGCGATCGCGTCTTCAAATCTGCCTAAATTATATAAC
>NZ_JAQMSY010000158.1:0-4600 GCF_028329095.1 Microcystis sp. CS-574 | reverse complement strand
TGTCGATAGCCTTGAATACAGGTTCCTTGTAGGTTCAAAAATTTGTCAAGTATCATAAGTAAAATAATCTCGTTTTTGGCAATTATATCAAATCTTAACTCAATTGTCTATCTTTTGGCATTAACCTGTTTGTGCCTTAAGTCCTTTCCTGTATGGATTTCAGCTACTTTTGAGATTAGGTACTCTCATCGAATTTTATTTTAAGTTAATTATTTGCATAACAATTCCCGAAGAGCCTTTTTTCTTTGTTTTTTAGAAGGTTCATTGATAGCATCTGATCGGCAGTATCGCCAATTATGGGAATAATTAAAAAAGAGACGCTTCTAGAAACGTCTCTAGAGGATTTACTTGCGGTTTTAAACCGTTTCTACCAAGGGACGGGTTAACTTATCCAACTGTTGGGTTAACAGACTCAGGAATAAACCCACATCGGTGACAATACCCACGGATTCTACGGAACCTCGATCGCTTAATTTTGTCACCACGGCCGGGTTAATATCAACACAGACCATTTTCACCCCCGCCGGTGTCATATTGCCCACACCGATGGAATGGAGCATACTAGAGAGCATGAGAATCATGTCTGCACCTTGAATTAAGCGCGAATATTCTTCCTGTGCTTTAATTAAATCCATCTCCGTATCCGGAAGCGGACCATCATCGCGAATTGAACCGGCCAAACTGAAGGGGACATTATTCTTGACGCATTCATACATTACGCCTTTTGTCAATACCCCGGCCGATACAGCTTTGGCGATGCTGCCGTGGCGACGGATGAGGTTGATAATCTTGAGGTGGTGACGATGGCCACCGCGCACCGGGATGCCTTTCTGCATATCTACCCCTAAAGAAGTACCCATGATCGCCTGTTCCATGTCGTGAACTGCGATCGCATTTCCCCCCAGTAAAGCGTGAACGTAACCATCGCGGATTAAACGGGAGAGATGTTGCGCTCCTCCAGTGTGAATGACCACCGGACCTGCCGTTACTACCACTTTACCGCCCTGGTCGCGAATTTTACGCATTTCCCAGGCAATCTGCTCCACGGTTAACTCGACTCGGCGCTCGCTGGAAACCCCCGCACCCATAAAGGTAAATTCCTGGGTGCTGTTGCGTTGTTCCCTGGATTCCGCCTGTCGGATAGTACGGATGCCCTCAACTCCCACCATAACGCGATCGCCAGCTTTTAAATCCCGCAGCAGAGTACATTTCGCGGTTTTGCCTTCTGGACTTTCAGTGACGACGATGGCTGCATCCATGCGTTGATTTTCCACCCGCACCCATTCACAGTTAACCCGCACTTCCGTGGGATAGATGGTGCTGACATAAAAATCATCGGGAGCGACCCCATCTTGAGCGACAATGGCGGTATTGACATCACAGATTTCTTGGGGACGAGCGGCCGCACCGAGGTCGATCAATTGTACCATGATCTCCTCCATTACCTCGTGAGAGGGTGCAGAAACGCGCACTTCGGCCGAGGAGGTACTTTGGCGCTCAATCCCTAAGGTGAAGTTTAAAACCTTGAAGCTGCCCCCATTTCCCACCACAACATCGAGAGCTTTATTCATAATTCCCGCGTCGAGCAGATGACCTTCTAGCTGGAGAATGCGACTTTCAATGGTGACATTTGCGTGATGGTCTGGAATTAAGGGTTCCGTGGTACGCAGGGTTAAACATTTGGCCGCACCTCCTGCTTTTAAGAACTCCGTCAGGGGAGTTTGTACCACTTCAAACCCTTTTGCAGCTAAGTTATGTTGTAAGTCGTCACTAATTTTATTCATGACGATTACTTGACCGATATTCACAGCATTACAAGCAAAGTTAACCGCATCTGCTTCTTCAACGATAATGCGTTTTTCTTCGGGAATTTTTAACTCAATTAATCGATTAGAATAGGCATCAAAAGCATCGGGATAGTAGAGTAGATAACCGCCACTAAGGGGACAAAAACAGGTATCAAGGTGATAGAAACGTTCATCGATTAAACGTAGGGATAAAACCTCGATATCGAGCCATTTAGCGATTAAAGGGTGGGAATCTAACTCAGTTCTGAAGCCATATCCTGCCCATAACCAACGTCCTTCCCGATCTAATAATGCGTCTCCTGCACCTTCAAAGGGTAAATCTTTGGGCAGTTCGTGAACTGTAAAACCGTTATCTTCAAACCACTGTTTAAAATAGGGTTCTTCTCCCTGTCTTTCTTTGTGTAAAAAGCGACTGAGAACGACTATTTTTTCCAGAACTAAACCTGCATTAGCGGTAAAAACCATGTCGGGCCAGCCTTTTTCTGGTGGGACTAAATCCACGAGCGCCCGATCTTTGAGAACATGATAAAGCTGCTGCCATTGTTGCCTAGCTTTTTCTTGGGAAGATTTGTGAATGTTGCCCTCCATCCACGGATTAATCACATAATCCACATCGTAATGATCGGGAGAACACATCAAAAAGCGAATAGTTTCAGTCATATTTTTTGACAATGAATATTCAGTATAAGTAGTCTGGAGATAAGTTTAGACCAATCTTCCATTATACTCTACTTTGCCCCAAAATATGACTAGGCCTAAGATTAGGACAATTTCCACTCTACAAGCTAAAAACAGCCTGATTCTAGCCGATAACTGACGGCTAGAAGCTTAAATTATTGTAAATCCTGATGTTTAAATAACCCCATAAATTTCGATTTGCGTCCATGTTCCTTAATTAAACTTTCCCGATAAGTTTGCCATTCTTCCCGTCTTCCTGACATATAAAAGGCATTACGAGCTTTTTTCAGCCATTTAATCGTTTCTTCGTAGCGATCTGCCTTTTTTTCGTCGAGTATCTTTTCCGCAGCAGGACGTACATGATCGATCAACCAGTTAGGATCGACGGTAGCAGCCGCATCCATTATCCGCCAAATTAGGTGAGACTGCATATAGGAATTATCAGAAACGACTTTAATTGCATCTCTAACTAAATTTTCGTGGGGAAATATATCGATTTTAGCCTCTGTGGAACGCCCACCGCTAAACCGGTTGGGTTGACCCAAGGAAACCCAACAAAAAGTCATGAGAGCAGGGGAATAGCGATCGCCATTCGGGAGAAGAATAATGTCTGGGGGAAGTTCAGTTATTAACCGAATTAAGCTGTTTTTGCAGTGCCACAATGCGATCGCTTGTAGCCGGATGGGTGCTGAGAATTGTCGGGGTAGAACCCCCCTGTTGTGTTAATTTTTGCATAAAGGAGATCATCGCCGTGGGTTCATAACCAGCCCTGGCCAAATTTGTTAAACCCAGTCGGTCCGCTTCTAATTCATCCTTGCGACTATTGGGCAGATTATAGGCGAGATTAACCGCCAATTGTACCCAAGTTTTTGTCTCTAATCCCGCCGCACTGAGAAGTCCTTGGGCGAGGGCAGTATTGCGTAATTGGGTGATAGAATGACGACCAACGATATGGCCGATTTCATGGGCAATCACGCTGGCTAATTCGGCCTCATTATCAGTAGTTTTAATCAATCCCGTGTGTAAATAGACAAATCCACCCATAGTTGCGAAGGCGTTAATGCTATTGTCGCGCACCACTTGAAAAGTGTAGGGAAGGTCAGGGCGATCGCTAGTTGCCGCTAATTGCTGCCCGATTTCTTGGACATATTGGTTAATTCTGGCATCTTTGGACAGTTTCACCTTACCTGATTCTAATAAACCTTGATTAATCTGCCTACCGATGGCGACTTCCTGCTGAGGAGAAATAGTGGAGAGTTGAATAACTTGCACACCCCGAAAAAGTAAATCCATCCACGAGAGCGCGGAACTGTTTTGGGGATTGATAATCCCGATACTCAGGCTCAGCAGCAGAGAAATTATTGTTAATAGCCAAAAACGGGAGAAAATAAGGCGCATAGACGATTCGATCCCATAAAAACCTCATTCTTATTCTAGACATTGTCTATCACCCTTTGTCTGTTACTGTCCCCGATTGGTTTGATAGACGTAAAAGTTAAATAAATCGAATAAACTGCCAACAAAAGCAAAAGTAACAGCGATGGTTAACATTCCTTGTAGGGGATAACCGCCACCGAAAATGGTTAAAAATTGCAGAATTTGGCTAAAAACAGTCTGAGAAACCCAAGTAAAGCCGGGGACGTGACTGGTGGCGAATAAAGCAGTTAAAATCGAACCCACCAGGAGGACGGGAGCAACAAAACTTAATAGGGTGGAAAATAGCAGAGAACGGAGCAAAGTAAGCATGGGTGCTGATCTCCAGAGAATTGGGGCGCGATCGAACGGGAATAAGAATTTATACTCGCTCCCCTCTAGGATATACGTTCATCTCCGATAGGGACGGTTTTTTAAAAAATCTTAAAATATCATTAAGATTCTTGGTTAAGAAAAATATAGCAGAGAAAGTCCCCACAGGAGCGTACACCGGTGGGGATGCAGCGACTGCCTCCTTTCCGCTTGCTCAAATCCTCTGCTAAGTAGGTAGGCGTTAAAAGTTGTCAGATGCCCCCCTTATTAAGGGGGGATTAAAGGGGGGACTAAGGGGGGATCGGCACCCCCCTTATCAAGGGGGGCAGGGGGGATCGAACCTAAAATCCATTTTTAATTTAATTATA